>DASRZP010000136.1 GCA_035686305.1 Thermodesulfovibrionales bacterium
ACTCACCCGTCCGCCACTAAGTCATCAATGTATTGCTACACCAATGACCCCGTCCGACTTGCATGTGTTAAGCACGCCGCCAGCGTTCGTTCTGAGCCAGGATCAAACTCTCATTTGATACTGGTTTACTCAAATATCGACGTGGCCTACTTTTTTAGTTTTCAAAGAACATCCCCACAATACCTTGAGGTTTTGAGCTCCTGAGGCTCCAACAAAGTGGGTATCTTGGCAGTTGCTTAGGCTTCCCCTCTTCTTATCAGATTCGGGGCTTGCATCACTACATCCGCACGCTGATTCCCTTTTCTTTTAGCTGTTCCCTCAGCTCGCCTTAGCCTCAAGGTACTGCAGAGAAAAAAGAAACCCTCAAGAAGATTCCCTTTTTGTGCAGAAAATCTCTCGTCTTGCACGATTCCGCTTTTCTTCTATATTTAGAATACCATTTCTGTGAATATAGTCAATGCAGAAAAAGCATCAAAATAGAGAAATATTAAAATGTTTCTTTCATTATGCTAGAATTTGTTCCAATATCTCTCATTTTCTGGCACTTATGCCTCATAAAAATGATAACAGTCTTCGACGCCGGCACTTTTCTGGGACTCAAGAAACGTCAGCATACCCGTTGCCTCACATAAAAATCTACACGAAATGACTACTTGACAGGTTCCATCAATGGTTGTAGATTACAAGGTATGATCTATCGCAGAAATCTCTGGCCTGTAAGAGAGTGTTCACTTTTTGAGGCCTGGTAAATCTGTGAGTTGTTGCAGATAATCATGGGCAGCATCTGATCGGGGCCAGGATATGGAAGAAGTCCATAAATTTACAGCAAAAAACGGTGAGTTGATCACTCTCAGGCAAGCGGTTCCTGAAGATGCTCGAGAGATCATCAATACAGTCAGTTCTACATCCCTCGAGCGCAGTTATGTTTTAATGGAAAAACATGACAAGAATCCGGAGACGGAAGCAAAGTATATCAGAGACATGGACCGCAAGAGCAACCTCCTTCTCGTCGCAATCGCAAACGGTGCTGTGGTCGGAAGCCTCGCTGCGCTGCAGTCAGACGGCGGGCATAGGCAGCAGACGGCGCACATCCTCAACATCGGGCTCCATCTCACGAAGACTTACCGGGGACTCGGTATCGGCTCTGAGATGTTACGGTATACGGTTAAATGGGCGGTTGAGCATAGATTCAAGAAACTGGAGGCGAGCATATTTACTACCAATAAGCGCTCTCTTAATCTCTTCGGCAGGGCAGGGTTTGTTGAAGAGGCCACAAAGAGGAAACAGTTCAGGATCGGCACGGATTACATCGATGAGGTAATTATGGCGATGTTCCTCGAATAGACCCGTTTCTTGCCTTAATCGGTTCAGAAGTTTTTGCGTCTTTGTTATCGAAAGTGACGACCACCCTTAATATCTTCCATCTTCTTCAATAACAAGCGGACTACCGTGAGCGCCCTCTCCCTGTCCGGTAACTTTCAACCATCTCCCTAACCCCGTCAATGAGGCTGTATTCAGCCTGCCAATCAAGGAGATCGCGCGCCTTTCCGTTGTCGAAATAGAGGTCTCTTGAAAAGTAGCCTGCGTAATTGGTGAGATTGAGCGTAATGCCGAAGATGCCTGAGAAGAGATCGAACGGTATTGCGGAGACGCGGAGAAGGAGCGGAGGGATCGTTATGATTCTTAATCTCCTGCCAAGGTTTGTTGATATGGAACTGAAGAATTCTAACCAGCTGTGGCGAAGGCCATCGGTAAGGATAAAGGTCTGGCCCGATGCAGCAGGTTTTATCCCCGCAAGATAGATGGCTTTCGCCAAGTCTTTTACGTGTATCAGGGGCGCAAGGTTCTTGGCGTCTCCGGGAAAAGGGACGCCCACAGGCCCTATGATATCGAGCGCATCAATCAACTTCCCCAGGTATCTAGAGCCCGGACCAAAGACGGGAGCTGGTCTGATGATCGCATATTCACTTCCGTCAAGAGTAGTCTTTAGACGTTCTTCACATCTCTTCTTGTAGAGCGTATAGTGGTCTTCCAAAGATATTTCTGGCTGCGTATCTTCATCGGCCGGGATGCAGCACGGAATGCCGGAAACAGTTATGGAGCTGACGAACACAATGCGTTTCACCCCCTTCTTCCCAAGGTTCTCAATGATCGTCTCCATGAGTCTTATATTCTTTTCTGATGTGGCCCTTGTCCTGTTCCTTATTTCGCCGATGTGGTAGAAGACGTCTATCCCTTCCATGGCATTGAGAACAGAATCGGGCTTCTCGAGATCACCGCGGAATAATTCAACATCTCTGCCCTTCAGCCACTCAGGAATCTCCAGACTCCTCGAAAAAAATCTCACAGCATGGTGATCTCCTGCCAGGAGGTTGGTAACGTGACTTCCTATGAAGCCTGTCCCGCCTGTAATAAGCGCTTTCACAGTGTCACCGCAAGATCGCCAGCAGGCTGTTTCAAGATCATCTCACGACTTCCCGTTAATGTTGGCCTGTTCCTCTTCACATACAAAGGTTACCATAGTTCGATCGTTGCTTCCATCAAGAGATTGATCTCTCATCTTGCCGGTTGAATTTCTCCTGATATCACACTACAATAGATTCCACAATCATGAGAAAGGTGCACGTGCTGATTCTCATCGTTCTTCTCTTTGCCACGGGTGGTGTTTCCCATGCGGAAAAGGTCCCTGTTGTCACAAGCATCTATCCAGTCATGGATCTTGTGAGGCAGGTGGGGGAAGATCGTCATCATCTTATCACTCGTCTTTGGCTGCGCATTGCTGAAGAAGATTCTGACTGATTGAGGTATAATAACAAATGGCCGAGAAGACGAGACCAGCACTGAATTTCACCCTTGTCTGCGATGACATCAGGCAGGAAGTCGGAGGGAAGATCAGTCTCATGGGGCTCTTTGAGAATATCTATGCAACGCAATTCCCTGCCGTCCAGCTGAGACTCGCGATTATGAACGAGTGGAGCGACGGTACAGGGGAATTCGATGCCTTGCTGCGAATACTCTCGCCGGACAGAAAGGCGGTCCTTCGCGAGACACAGACGCGCTTGCGGCTTACCGATGCACGATACCGGCACAGGGATATTTCGATCCATTTGAATATTGAGTTCAAGGAGCCGGGGACATACTGGATTGAAAACTATGTGGATGGTGTTTTGGTAAACTCCGTTCCTTTACAGGTGATCCTTGTTAAGGAGAAATCCTTTCACTAAGAGGCCGCATGCCGGAAATCTCTGATCGCAAGAAACTGATCGAGGAAAAGATCCAAAAGACCGAAGAAGCTGCGGTCATAAGCCGTTCGGTCATCAGAGAGGCGGTGAAGGGGTACCTCCTTACAGAAAAGGGTTATGGCCCTGGGGATATCGAGACTGACCGCCCCTTTCAGATATTCCTTGACGGCAAGAGCGAATCCACCTCGGTTGATTACGTCGTCAATGTTGCCGGAAGAAGGCTTATGGCCATTAAGTGTTCGCCAGGAGCCCTGGAATCGAGGGAGCGGCATCTGATCTCCTTTGCGAGGGTTGTCGGTGAGTATCAGATCCCCCTGATCGTTGTGACCGACGGAGTGCGCGCGCGTCTCCTCGATTCAGTAACGGGAAGACTTGTCGGCGAGGGATTAAACGCTCTGCCTGCCAAGGATCAGGCAGCTGAGATGATCAAGACCATACACTTCATGCCTTACCCTGCAGAAAGAAGAGAAAAGGAAACGAGAATCCTTCTGGCCTTTGATGCGATCAAGTGTACGGAGGAATCCCCCGAGTAGGTTTTCGCTGAATAAACTCTTCTCGATCGTCTCAACAAACGAATGCGAATACTCCTCATCGAAGATGACAAGAGCGTATCGGGTTTTATCAAATTGGGCCTGGAGGAGGAATGCTACTCAGTAGACGTGGCTGATGACGGCAAAGCAGGTCTCCATCTGGCCACCTCGGATGGTTACGACCTCATGATCTTGGATGTAATGCTTCCCAAGATAAGCGGGATCGACCTCTGTAGGAGGTTACGAGAACAGGGAGTGAGAACGCCGATCATGATGCTTACGGGGCTCGATTCCGTAACGAGCAGGGTTGAGGGGTTTAACGTCGGAGCTGACGACTATCTCACAAAGCCCTTTGCTTTTTCGGAACTGCTCGCAAGGATAAAGGCGCTGTTACGGAGAGACCATGGATTTGATAAGCGGTAACGTCGAGCAGAAATCAGCAGAAGACATCTGACGGCCTCAGATCAGGGGACAGGCACCCTCACCTGCTCTTCCTTCCAGTAGGGACTTGCAATGTCTTCAAAGGCGGTAAGGGCGGCTAGTGACCCTTCTGACACCGCCACGACAATCTGCTTGACGCCGCCGGTGATGTCACCAGCCGCATATACCATCGGGAGGGAAGTCCTCTGCTTCTTGTCGACCTTGATATACCCGTCATTGTCCGTCGCGATCCCGAGCATCTTCGCAATCTCGTTGTTCGGCACGTACCCGATCGCAACGAAGACACCATCCACGACCACTTCCTTGATAATGTTCTCTTTTATGTTCTCGATCTCGACAGCACGAACAACCTTATCTCCGAGGATCTCTTTTACCCTGCTGTTCCAGAGGATAGGTATGTCTGCCTTTTCGAGACCCTCCTGAAGACGTCTCTCTGCCCTTAAGGTATCTCTCCTGTGGACAACGGTCACATGGGCCCCCAGCGTGTGAAGATAGAGGGCATAGGTGGCGGCAGTATTACCACCGCCGACAACGATCACCTTCTTGCCGTCCTTAAAAAAGTACCCATCGCATTCGGCACAATAGCTCACGCCCCTTCCGTAAAGCCTGCTCTCTCCCGGCACATCAAGCCTCTTGTTGCTTACGCCGGTTGCAATGATGATCCCCGTGGTTATGTAAATCGCCCAGTTCGTCTTCACATGGAATCCGTCTTCAACCTTCTCTATCTCTCTGATCTCCTCCGACAGGTGCATCTCGGCATACTGTGACGCCTGCTGGGCTATCATGTCCACGAGCGTCTTTCCCGGAATCCTTGAGAACCCCGGGTAGTTTTCGACCTCAGGGGTTATCGTCACCTGTCCGCCGATGTTCTCCCTTTCAAGGACTACGGTCTTGAGGCCGGCCCTTTCAGCATATATTGCCGCTGTCATCCCGGCAGGCCCTGCACCGACAATCACGAGATCCTTTTCGATAGGCTTGTCAGAGACCTCTGTCGGGACAATTTCAGGACGTTTCAGGGTCACAAGGGATTCCACAAAGTACTCTTCAGGCTCTGCGCCGGGAGAGGTGAGGATACCGTTGACGAAGGTCTGGGGAACGGAGACAATCCCGTACTTGTCCGCAATATCCCTGTTCTCGAAGATCTCGATGACTTCGGCGGATACGAGATCACTCTTTGCGATTGCTGCCGAGAGGGCATACATGACCTCCTGGGGACAGTAGGGGCACGTCGGGCTCACAAAGACCTGTATCTCGCGCTTTGTATCAAGCTCCATGATCTTCCTGAGCGATTTCTCTGAGATGATAACGCTGCCTGTCGAAGCCATCAGAATGGCCAAGATGAGCGAGCGGCCTTCTTCTCCCAGGGGAGCGCCGGTAAAACGAATTCTGTATTTGTCGGGAGCTATGAGAAGTGTCGGTGATCGTGTGACTCCTCGCTTATCCGCACGCTCGTCACCGATCGTATGGTATGAAGGCTTAACCTTCCTTGTTATCTCGGCAAGAGTTCTCACGAGTTCCACGAGGGTATCGTTAAACGTATCATTCATACCCTTCTTGGTATAGACTTCGATGAGGACATCATCCCTGAGGTCTTTGAAGGTATCCTTGAGGACCTTTTTGATATCTTCCTTGATGAGCTTCGGTCTCTTTTCCATGTGAATATTGTATGACTATTCCGCTATCTTTTCAACGTCAGAGAGCTTTTCGGTGGCCGCAGTGGCAACGATGGGGGGAAGGGATCGGGTGCTCCCTCATCCCTTGAGGAGAGCGATGATCTCTTCGGCTGACTCCTTCACCCTCGGAGAAAGGTCTTCCCCGTATGACATGTTTCCTGGCTGTATCCCCAGGAAGAGGACTTCTGCCCCTGTGTCCTCAGAGAGGATCTTCGCTATGATCCTCAGCGGAAAGATGTGGGTACTGAGCGTTGTGTCGGGAAAGGAATCTCCAGGGATCAAGCGGACCTCGCCGGGGCGGCCGCCAAAGTCCGCAGCATCGATAAGGATCGTCCGCAGAGGTCTGAGGTCGACTGCCTTGTCAAGAACGTTTTCCGGCTTGTCGCGGGCATCAAGAACGGAGATGTGGCCCTTTGACTCCGCGATATTCCTCGCCACGTAAGGGCCTACACCGTCGTCTGACCTGAAGGTGTTTCCCACCGTTATAACGAGCGTTATCCCCTTTTCAAGGGGCCTGAAGAGGTCCTTAATCTCAGCGGTTAACAAAGGTCACGTTCAGAAAATGGGTTGAGCATGATATGCAGGGGTCATAGGCACGGACGAGCATTTCGAGGGAGAAGGTTATTTCTTCGTCACTCTTGTTGAGGATCTCAGGAACGAGCTTTTCCATGTCATCTTCGATATTGCCGAGATTCTGGTTTGTCGGGATGACGCAGTCTGCATCTCTTATGATCCCTTTTTCGTCAATCTCATAGTGGTGGAAGAGAACGCCCCGGGGTACTTCAACAGCCCCGACGCCACTTCCTGCCTTCACCGGAATCCTGGATTCTTCGTTCAGGGCCACGAGGATCGCCTCATCACGGGCGATTCCCTCTTCCTTGAGGTCTTCCACAAGGGCGATGGCATCTTCGAGGCAGTGGACGGTTTCGATCAACTGCGCAGCGGTATTAAGATAGGGGTTGACGCACTTCGGCCTGATTCCCAGGAGAGAAGCCGCTTCCCTGGCCTTCGGACGGAGCTTGTCATGGTTGAGATTGAACCGAGCCAGCGAACCGACAGCATACGATCCCCTGCTGAGCCTGGTATGTTTCGCCGAGGAATGAGAGACGACGAACTCATTCGTAATGCTCTTGTATGATTTCTTGCCCTTCCTGACACCGTCGGTAGAGGCGAGATCGCCCATGAGGAGGGGATACTCGTCGGTATCACTCACGAGTGCAACATACTCGGTATCGCGCTCGAATTCCGGGAACCGGAAGGTCGATACCAATTCAACCGTGGCCTGGATATCAGGCACCATGCCTTTCAGCAAGTTGAGCATATCATCAAGGTCTTTTTCACCGGGCAACTTCGTAAACCCGCCGATCGTGGCGGAAATCGGATGGACATGGCGGCCGACGAGGATGTTGCAGAGGTCATTGCAGGTCTTTTTTAGGCGCAGCGCCCTTCGCACGACCTTATTGTGCGTGTCGACGAGAGGCACGAAGCTCTTCACACCCAAAAGATCAGGCGCTACGAGGAGATAGATATGGAGGATGTGGCTGTCAAGGATCTCGAGATGGAGGAGGAGTTTCCGCAGTTTCATCGTCTGTTCGGATGGTGTAACGCCAAGGGCGTCCTCAGCTGCCTGGATGGATGCAAGGGTATGACCGCACGCACAGATGCCGCATATCCTGCTTGTGATGTGCTGGGCCTCGAAGATCGAACGGCCCCTCAGCATTCCCTCAAAGAGCCGGAGCGATTCGACAATATCTAACCGGCAAATATCGAGGCTCCCGTCCTTGACGTTAACAACAATATTCCCGTGCCCTTCAACCCTGGTAAGGTATTCGACGTTGATCTTGACATCCCGTTTATTCATGGTGACCTGTTTCCCTGCATGCATTATACATGTTCATCTTATTGAGGATGAGGTCCAGGGGAATCTTATAACGTTCGATCACGGTCTTCGTCCCTTTTTCATTCGGGTTCGAGACCATGCCCCGGCATCCATAACAGATGTTTCCGTTATTGACACACCATGAGTTACATCCTGCCCGCGTCACAGGGCCGAGACAGGTGACACCCCTTTCGTACATGCAGACGTTCTCGTTCAGTTTACATTCAACGCAGACAGGATAATCAGGCACATAGTAGGGAGCGCCCTGGAGGACAGCCTTCAGCACCGCAACAAATTCAGGGGGGTATATAGGACAGCCGTTCACAAAATAGTCGACCTTCACGACCTGATGGACAGGCCTTGTCTTTTCGGTTTGATAGGACTTGTACAGGGACCCATAGACGTATTCCCGTATGTCATCAAGGTCAAAACCGTTCTTCATCCCGTTTACCCCGCCGATGGTGGCGCAGGAACCGTAGGCAACAATGACCTTCGATCTCTCGCGGATCTTTCTGATCCGCTCCTCGGCATGGCGGTCGGTGATGCTCCCTTCGACGACCGCAATGTCCAACTCCCCGTCCCATTTCTCCGACATTACTTCCCTGAACTCAACGACGTTGATGACGTCAAGCATATCGAAGAGTGCCTCTCCAAGATTTGCCACCTGCAACTGGCATCCTTCACAGCAGGCAAAGTCAAAAAAAGCGACCCTTGGCTTCTTCATGATCAGAGTGCCTCGCTCATCTGTTTAATATCGGCATAATTAAAAACCGGTCCGTCCTGGCAGACGTAAAGGCCCTGTATCTGGCACCTGCCGCATTTCCCCATCCCGCACTTCATGTGCCGCTCAAAGGAAAGAATGATCTGGCGTTCGGGTATATTCTTGGCAAGGAGTTCCCTGATAACGAACTTATACATAATGGGAGGCCCCACGATGATGGCAAAGGTCCTCTCGGGCTCAAGATGGACGCCAGGGATAAGGGTGGTGATGAGCCCCACATTTCCGGCCCAGTCCGGCGCAGCGCGGTCAACGGTGCATTCATAGTAAACATCCATGCGGCTGTTCCACTGCTCGAGCTCGTCGACAAAGAGCATATCCTTTGGCGACTTGCAGCCAAGAAGGATGTGGACCTTCCCGAAGTCCCGTCTGTTGAAGAGGACATGCTTGATCAAGGACCTCAAGGGGGCTATGCCGAGTCCCCCGGCAACGATGAGAAGGTCGTTCCCTTCCAGTATCCTGATCGGGAAGCCCCTGCCGTAAGGTCCCCTGATACCGACGACATCTCCTGCCTCAAGCCTATGGAGTGCAGTCGTGACCTTTCCGACGGCCCTCACGCAGATATCAAAGGAGCCGCGCGTTGCCGGGGAAGAGGATATGGAAATCGGTATCTCTCCGACGCCGAATACGGAGAGCATAATGAACTGTCCCGGTTCATGGTCGAGGCTTGTTCCCCCCTCCAGGGCTATCTCAAAGAGCTTTTCGTACTCCGTCATCTGTTTCGTTCGGATGATCTTGCCCGTCTTTACGTTATAATTCGATTCTTTTATAACCACTTTTTCCATACTCTGGCTGTGCCGCTCTCCACAAGTGCGTTAAGGGTCTCTTTAAGATTTATCTTGGCCATGCAGGTCCTGCTGCAACGACCGCACCCTGTGCAAAAGAACCGGGAGTACTTATCCACCGGGTACCTGAACTTGCGGTAATACCGGTGGCGCTGTCTTGTCGATCGGTCTTTCCTGAAGTTCTCTCCGCCGGCCACCACTGCGAAGGGCTCAAGCTGGCAGGAGTCCCATCTCCTGAACCGTCTCCCGCTTTTCAGCCCAAGGGTCACTTCGTCGATGAGATCGAAGCAGTAGCAGGTGGGACATACATTCGTGCAGTTGCCGCAGGCAAGACACCTCTCTCCCAAATCTTTCCATATGTCGCTCTCGAAGGACTTGTCAAAGAGTTCCGGGATATGGCGGGGCTCAACATCCACCTCATTCTTAAAGATAGCCCTCTTCTGCTCCCTCAGGTTGAGAAGCTCTTGCAAGTGGCTTCTGGAGGCCTGTTCGAAAAGGTTTGTCGCATCGATGATCTCATCTCCCACCTGGGTATTGACGTGGATGATAAAATGTCCTCCCATGTCAGTAAAAAAGAGGTCATAGCCTCCTGAAGGCATGCTCGCATTCACAAGGTTGCAGCTCGCAAATTCGTCGCAATACGCGTTACACTCGAGACCGATGATAGAGATCCTGTTCTTGCGAATAAGATAATTATAGTCCTTGGGGCGCCTCGAGAAAACCATGTTGAGACACTGGATCCCGGCAAGATCGCAGGTGTGGACCCCAAAGAGCACCATCTTCTCATATTCGACGACAGCCTGTGCGACCAATCCCTTGCTGGTGTTGTATTCGAGGAGGGTCTCTTGCTGGGGCATAAAGAATTTCTTTGACGGCAGGATGGTGGGCACATAGTTCAGGGCGATCTGGTCTCCTGATGTCACATCTTGAAAGGCATAATTGTTGTATCCCCTCGAGACCGGCGCAACGAGGCGCTGGAGATTCGACAGCCTCGAAATGAAGCCATCAAAATTCCCCTTCTTCAGGATTACGTATTGAATGTCTTTCACGGAATGTTCTCCATCATTTCATGGACCTGTCGGGGCAGGGTCTAAGACGGCCATCAGGTTTATAGGGTCACCTGCCAAATGTTCATATCTGCTTTTCAAAAAGAAACGTTAGCAGGTCATGCCCTCATTGACCCTTTAGGTATATTTTGCCTCATTTCTAGGATGAAGGTCAACTCTCTTTAACGGACCCGCCTTTATGACCTGCGGGAATCGAGGAGAAATGTGACAGGACCGTCATTGACAAGGCTCACCTTCATATATGCGCCAAACCGTCCGGTGGCGGCGGGTATCCCGAGATCTTCCATTTTCTTGACAAAGAGATTATAAAGTTCCTCAGCCCTTTCAGGAGCTTCGGCCTTATCAAAGGAAGGCCGGTTTCCTTTCCTGCAGTCTGCTGAAAGAGTGAACTGGGATACAATGAGGATACTTCCGCAAGTGTCGCGAACCGAGAGATTCATCTTGCCCTGCCCGTCTTCAAAGAGTCTCAAATCCGTAACCTTCCTGACAAGGTAATCGATGTCCGTCAGTCCATCTCCCTTCTCGATGCCGAGCAAAAGCAGCATGCCCTTTCCAATTTGCCCGACAACCTCGGCATCGACCATCACCGACGCCTCAAGAACCCTCTGAAGGAGCACCTTCATCGTGATTAGAGGGTATAGCAGGGCTGAGAGAAAAGTCAATTTTGGGAAGTCGAGAGGAGCGACAGTGAGAATGGCGCAATCACCTCCTGTGCTATAATTGAGCGAATACCTCAGGGGAGGTCCTCGTGAAACTCCATAAGGAAATTCTCGGCCTTATCGGCAATACTCCAATGGTGGGGATCAATCATCTCATCTCCGACTCGGCTGCCGAGGTATGGGCAAAACTCGAAGGCATGAATCCGGGGGGCTCTGTGAAGGACCGGATCGCCCTCGCGATGATCGAGGCAGCAGAGCAGGAAGGAAAGCTCAAACCGGGTGGCACTATCATAGAGCCCACGAGCGGCAATACGGGGATAGGACTTGCGATGGTCTCGGCAGTAAAAGGCTACAGGTTAATCCTCACAATGTCCGAGAAGATGTCGATGGAGCGGAGGCAGCTGCTCGAAGCTTATGGAGTCGAACTTGTTCTAACCTCGGGTGAAAGAGGGATGCTCGGAGCCCTCGAAAAGGCTGAGGTTATCTCCAAGAACAACCCCGGTTATTTCATGCCGGTACAGTTTGAGAACCCGGCCAATCCAGGGGCCCATCGAAGGACAACGGCAATTGAGATCATCGATGCCCTGGGCCTACCTGACGCCTTTGTTGCAGGAGTCGGCACAGGAGGGACGATTACCGGTGTTGGGGAGGTTCTGCGGGAAAAACGGCCGGATGTCCTAATTGTCGCTGTGGAACCAGCTGGCTCTGCCATTCTTTCGGGAGGTGCTCCCGGCCCCCATAAGATCGCAGGCATCGGAGCCGGTTTTTATCCCGGTGTTCTCAATACAAAGATCTATGACGAGATAATTCCTGTTAGTGACGATGACGCAGCAAGGACGACGAGAGAGCTTTCCCTGAAAGAGGGAATCCTCGCCGGTATATCCTCCGGAGCTGCAATGTGGGCTGCAAGAGAAGTTGCAGAGAGACTTGGGAAGGGCAAGAAAGTTGTCGTGATCTTTCCTGACAGAGGAGACCGCTATCTGAGTACAGGGTTGTTTGTCCCCGATGTTTGCTGAGGATATCAGCAAGAAAAAGAGAGGCCTCACATGAATCTCTCCCATGAAGACAGGTTCCTGTTGTCCTGCATCCGGTCCGGCAGGGATGCCGCCTTTGCAATAAAAGATATCTCAAAAAACTCACTGGACTGGGATGAAATCATCGACTCCGCTTCCTGGCATACTGTCGCTCCTCTGGTATACGGCACCCTGAAAGATATGCCGGAGCGTCGCTTCGTTCCCCCGAAGGCAATTGATGTGCTGAAAGAAGCCTATTATGCTGCATGGGGGAGGAATATGCTCTTATACGCTGAGTTAGGGAGAGTCTTGGAAGCCTTTCGGGCAGAAGGAATCGAGGTAATTCTCCTAAAAGGCGCGGCATTGGCGAAGACCCTCTATCCCGATATCGGGATGAGGCCCATGAACGACGTTGACATCATGGTTAAGAGAGAAGATCTTTTTCAGGCAGAGCGGAGACTCTCTGAATTGGGGTATGTCTTCCATGGAGGCAATACCCTTGAATGGTGGAGAGAGAACTATTGCCACATCGGTTATGTCTATCCTGAGCAGTCTGTCTTGGTCGAGCTTCACTGGCATATCACGAGCAAGACCGATTCATCAGGAATTCATGGTCTCGTATCCGATGTCACGGAGGGTTTTTGGAGAAGAGCGCATCATGGAGAACACTTTGGGGATAACGTTCGCATCCTCTCTCCGGAAGATGCCCTTCTGCACCTCTCTCTTCACTTCCTGAAGCATCGTTTCCCTTACAATAATCAACGCATCTTTACGAGCAGAGGGGCACTGATGCAGATCTCTGACATATTTCTGATCCTCAAACGGCATGGGGACGATATTGGCCCAAAAATATTCGGTCAGGAGACTGGGGTCCAAGGGGCCTTTAGCCTCGTTGAGTTTGTGGTCTGCCTTGTCCAAAAGATTATGGAAGACCGTATTTCGTCAAAGCTCATGACCAATTGCAGAGCGGCTCACGGTGATCATGAAGCCCTGAACCTGATGGCAAAGAAGATCTTCATCAGGGAAGAGACGCGCACGGGTGCATCCCACGATTTGGTCCACTCCCTCAGCAAGGAGAATGTCTACTGCGCAATTCGAAAAATTTTCAGGGCCTTCTTCCCTTCCCGGGAGGTCATAGCCAAGAAGTATGGAGTCCCATTGTCGTCGAAGAGGATCTATCTCTATTATTGCAGACGGCCTGTCGATCTTCTCCTCAGGCACAAGAGCAGTATATCAGAGATTCCGCTTATGAAGGACGAGGTCATGCTGAACAGGTGGTTTCATAGTCTCGATGACCAGAGCAAGGCAAGAAATGATTCTTATTAATGGTCTCATAATAGTCTGCACATTCTTGGCCGTCATTGTCTCGAAAATGACGTCCTCATCTTTAAGAGCCTTTATTTCTTGTGTCGATGTATATTCAGCAAGATATATATAACCGGCAAGAAAGTATAAATTGTCTCTCGTGCTCTATGGCAACAATCCTTAGTCCTTATA
>DASRZP010000137.1 GCA_035686305.1 Thermodesulfovibrionales bacterium
GGGCTCAGCGAGACCTATCTGAACAAGGGACCCGTTGACGCCGAAAGGAGTGTTGCCGATGCCCTCGACGGCAGGCCCGTGACCATCTATGACGTCACGACAGACCCGCGGATAGTCTACAAGGAGGAAGCGAAGAAAGAAGGCATAGGGAGCATGCTCGTTGTCCCGATGATCTTCCGGGGGACGGTGATCGGTGTCATGAGGATTCTCACGAAGAAGAAGAGAATTTTTCACGAAGATGAGATTGAGTTTGCAACGGCCCTTGCAGAACAGGCTGCCATAGCCATTGAATATGCAAAGATTTTCTCTCCGAAGGACTGATGGTCGGAGTTGATTGATGAGCGGGAGAGTTGTATGTGCAGGGACCTTTGATCATCTCCATCCGGGGCATCTCAATTTCCTCATGCAGGCATCTGCCCTCGGCGATGAACTCATTGTGATTGTTGCGAGGGACGAGACGGTCAAAAAGATAAAGGGCGCCAGCCCTGACCATGATGAGAATCTTCGGAAGTCGAACGTTGAGGCAACAGGTATCCCAAAGAAGGTTGTCCTCGGTAATCTCAATGAGGACCTCTTTGTTATCCTTGATGAGCTCTCGCCCGCAGTCGTGGCCCTGGGGTATGATCAGCGTGTCTCTGAAGAGGAGATTGTCGCCCGCCTCCCGGGATGCAGAGTAGTGAGGACCGAGCCCTTTCATCCGGAGAGATTCAAGTCTTCCTTCTATAGAAGAGACCGGTAGGTTTCCGCCGGGCCCTCTCCGTTATTGCTCTCAGAGAGGGCTCTTTTCTCAAGCCCGTTATTTCTTTGGAGACTTCTTTTTCGCCGTCCTCTTCTTTTTTTGCGGGACTTCTTTTTTTGCTGTCCTCTTCGTCGTCTTCTTTTGTCTCCCCTCCTTGCCCTTGCCGGAAGAGATCTCCGTCACTACCGCACCGCAACAGTATATGGGCTCCAGGCGGGTTTCGCCTGTCGGCGTGGAAACAATCCGGTGGCCACACTCTTCACACTCATACGTGATGATTCTTGCCATCATAGTTCCTCCTCTCCACTTCTTGAGAAATGCTTATACCAAAAGGCATGGACGAACTCGCACAAGAATTTATCTCCCTCCGGCCTATTCTCAACGTTCGTCTCGATCCGACACTTTGAGAAAGAAGCTCATGCACTTGCGGTCCTGCTACACCTTGCCTTGAGGTGAAAGTCAGGTATCTCTTCCAGAGCCAATGGAAGTCGCTTACCACCATTATACGGGAAATGTGGTTTTCTTTGCCGGAAAGATCGGATATAGTAGAGAGACGGCCCTGTCTTCTGAGAAGGTCGGGGCCGGAGGATCTGAGACTACGAAGAGAGGAGTGCGGAGTAAGATGGGCGATGAACCGAACAAAGTTATCTATTCTATGGTCGGAGTAAGCAGATACTATGACAAGAAGGTGGTGCTCAAGGATATCTATCTCTCGTATTTCTATGGGGCCAAGATCGGTGTCCTCGGTCTGAACGGTTCGGGAAAGAGCTCTCTGCTTCGCGTCCTGGCCGGTGTTGACAAGGACTTTCTCGGCCAGACCGTTCTTTCGCCGGGATATACCGTCGGATACCTGGAGCAGGAGCCCCGGCTCGATGAAAGGAAGAACGTGCGTGAAATCGTTCAGGAGGGTGTGCAGGAGACTGTCGATACGCTCAGCGAATATAACAGGATCAACCAGAAATTTGCCGAGCCTCTGTCCGACGACGAGATGAACAGGCTCATCGAAAAGCAGGGAGAGGTGCAGGAAAGACTCGAGGCCCTCGACGCATGGTCCCTTGACTCACGGCTTGAGATGGCAATGGATGCCCTGCGATGTCCTTCGGGAGACACGCCGGTAACGGTGCTTTCAGGCGGAGAAAAGCGTCGTGTGGCCCTCTGCCGTCTGCTCCTCAGGAAACCCGACATCCTTCTCCTCGATGAACCTACCAACCATCTCGATGCAGAGTCGGTAGCATGGATCGAGCATCATCTCCAGAGTTATCCGGGAACGGTGATCGCCGTCACCCATGACCGTTATTTTCTCGACAATGTGGCAGGCTGGATCCTCGAACTCGATCGGGGGCAAGGGATTCCATGGAAGGGCAACTACTCGTCGTGGCTTGAGCAAAAGAAGAACAGGCTGCAACAGGAGGAGAAGGCCGAGAGCAGCCGCCGGAAGACCCTGGAGCGTGAGCTTGAGTGGATCCGGATGTCGCCAAAAGGGCGCCACGCAAAATCAAAGGCCCGCATCGCTTCCTATGAATCGCTCCTTGGCCAGGATGTCGAGAAGAGCGCAAAAGACATGGAGATCTATATTCCACCGGGACCGCGGCTGGGCGACGTGGTGATCGAGGCTGATAAGGTGACCAAGGCATATGGTGACCGGATACTTATTGAGGGGATGTCCTTTTCCCTTCCGCCGGGCGGAATCGTAGGCATCATCGGGCCCAACGGCGCCGGGAAGACGACCCTCTTCAGAATGATAACGGGGCAGGAGAAGCCTGATTCGGGGACTTTCAGGCTTGGAGAGACCGTCAAGCTTGCCTATGTCGATCAAAGCCGCGAAGCCCTCGACCCTGACAAAACGATCTGGGAGGCGATTTCAGGCGGGGAGGAGACGATCCAACTCGGTAAAAGGCAGGTCAACTCCCGTGCCTATGTGGCGAAGTTCAACTTTTCAGGATCCGACCAGCAGAAGAAGATCGGCCTCCTGTCAGGGGGAGAGCGTAACCGTGTCCATCTTGCCCGGACACTGAAGGAAGGGGCGAACGTCCTTCTCCTTGATGAGCCGACGAACGACCTCGACGTGAACACGATGCGTGCCCTTGAAGAGGCGCTCGAGAACTTCGCCGGCTGTGCCGTTGTTATAAGCCATGACCGATGGTTCCTCGACAGGATCTCGACCCACATCCTGGCCTTTGAAGGGGACAGCAAGGTTGTCTGGTTCGAAGGGAACTATTCGGAGTACGAGGCCGACAGGAAAGCGCGCCTCGGGTCTGCCGCAGACCAACCCCACAGGATCAAATACCGGCAGTTGACGAGGACGTAGTTCGGGGTTGTTCTATTCGTTTACCCAGTATTGACCGGCGCGTCCAGCCCTCTCGTGTCCTCGATCCTGATGATCTCTCCGCTCTTTGAGAGATAGACCACCTGCTGGATCTGGGCGTTCCTGATCATCCTCTTGCAGAGGAGGCAGGGCTTCCCTTCCGCTGCTGTCTGGTCTTCTTCAAATCCTGCGATATAGATGACAGCGTCCTTCATGCGTTCAGGAGAACCGTTGATGATGGCATTCTGCTCGGCATGGACAGCCTCGCACAACTCGTATCTCTCGCCGGCCGGTACATTCAGTTCCCTTCTTTTGCAGGTGTCCCGGTCAACGCAGTTCACCGATCCTCTCGGGGCGCCGTTATATCCCGTGCTCACGATGACGTGGTCCTTCACAATGACCGCCCCATACCTCCTCCTGAGACAGGTCGAACGCGAGGAGACAACCTTGGCTATCTCTATAAAATACTCATCCCATGAAGGCCTGCCGGGAGGGGTCTTTCCGTTCTTCCTGTTCACCATGTTCCTACCCGCACTTCGTAAACCCACAGTTGTGGCAGATCGCGCAACCCCCTTCGTGTTCAACGGCCCCCCCGCATTCGGGACAGGCGCCGATGAACAAGATCTCATGATCGTCATCCTTATGCCCGTTGCCGTTTCCGTTTTCGGGCTTCGTCGCGTATTTTTCTATGGCCTTTGCGATGGCGTCGGAGCACGAGAGGATCTTCCCTCCACTGCACCATGCAGGCTGGTGGCATGATATGCCTTTGAGCTGTTTGATGACTTCTGCGGGGTCTATGTTTGATCTGAAGGCGAGAGATACGAGCCTCCCTATGGCCTCTGCCTGGCTTGAGGCGCACCCTCCGGCCTTGCCCATGGATGTGAAAAGTTCAAAGAGCTGACCCTTTTCGTCCTCATTGATCGTAACATAGAGGTTCCCGCACCCCGTCTTCATAAATCGTGTTACACCTTTGATCACCTCGGGTCTCTTCTTCGGTATGATCTTGCCGCAAGAGCCGTCGGCTTCGGACTGCCCATGGCCAGGGGCCTGTGCCCTGCCCTCTTTTGTCTTTCCCGTCGATAAAACCTGTTCTTCCCTTGATCCGTCGCGATAGACCGTCACGCCTTTACATCCCAGTTTATAGGCAAGGAGATAAACATCTTCAACGTCCTGGGGTGTTGCATGATGGGGAAAGTTAACGGTCTTTGAGACGGCATTATCGACATACTGCTGGAAAGCCGCCTGCATCTTTATGTGCTCCATGGGCGTTATGTCGTGGGCTGTCACAAAGACCTTTCTTATATCCTCGGGGACCTCTTGAAAACCCTGAATCGTACCTTTCTCGGCAATCCTCTCCATGAGTTCCCTCGACCAGAACCCCCGCTCTTTGGCGACCTTTTCGAAGTATGGATTGACCTCGATGAGCTTCGTCCCTTCCATAACGGTCCTTACATAGGAGACGGCAAAGAGCGGTTCAATGCCTGAAGAGCAGGCAGCGATGATCGAGAGGGTCCCTGTGGGAGCGATCGTTGTAACCGTTGCGTTCCTGAGGCCTATCCTGCCCTCGTATATGCTCCCCTGATAGTTCGAAAATACCCCGCGTTCTTCCGCCAGTGATACGGATGCATTCCTCCCTTCCGTCTGGATGAAGCCCATCACCTTTTCAGCCATCTCGATCGCCTTTGACGAATTGTAGGGGATCCCCAACTGTATGAGCATATCGGCCCACCCCATGACCCCTAACCCTATCTTCCTGTTTGAAAGGGTCATCTCCTCTATCCTGCGAAGAGGGTACCTGTTTGCATCGATCACGTTGTCGAGAAAATGGACCGCCTTCCATACGGTCTCTCTGAGTTGCTCCCAGTCGGGCTCCGAGCCTCTGACCATCTTTGCGAGGTTTATCGAACCGAGGTTACAGGACTCATAGGGGAGGAGAGGTTGTTCTCCGCAGGGGTTTGTCGACTCTATCTCTCCTACATGGGGCGTTGGATTGGAGGCGTTCAGCCTGTCGAGAAATACTATGCCGGGCTCGCCGTTTTTCCATGCGTGATCAACGATGAGACGGAAGACCTCCTTTGCCCTGAGTCTGCCGCAAACCACTCTCTTCCTCGGGTTGACGAGATCGTATTCGCCATCTTCGAAGAGGGCCTTCATGAATTCTTCGGTCAAACCGACGGATATATTAAAATTATTGAGCCTTGTGTTTTCGTCTTTGCACGTAATGAAGGCGAGGATGTCGGGGTGGTCTACTCTCAGGAGTCCCATGTTGGCTCCGCGCCTTGTGCCGCCCTGCTTCACTGCTTCTGTCGCCGTGTCGAAGACCGTCATGAACGATATGGGGCCTGATGACACCCCCTTTGTCGACCCTACGACATCACCGCCCGGACGAAGGCGGGAGAAACTGAATCCCGTTCCGCCGCCCGACTTATGGATTATTGCGGCATTCTTGACGGCGTCGAAGATCGATTCCATGGAGTCTTCAACAGGAAGGACGAAGCATGCGCTCAACTGGCCGAGGGTCCTTCCGGCGTTCATGAGGGTCGGGCTGTTTGGAAGAAAGGAGAGAGAAGTCATCATCCCGCAGAATGCTTCCTCTGCCTTTGCAACGTCGGCAGGGGCCTTGCCGTACTTCATATCGGCAGCGGCTATGGCCCGTCCAACCCTCCTGAACATCTCTCCAGGGGTATCGACGATTTTTCCGTTTTCATCCTTCTTGAGATACCTCTTCTCGATAACCTTAACAGCATTCGGCGACAGATTCAGGTGCGATACTGCCATAATACCTCCCTATGATTGGCTTGTTTTCTCATAACAGGATGAATCTGATTTCTAAGTTTGAGATCCGTTTATATTGTATTGAATTTATACTTTCGAGTAATTAAACCACAATATATTGTGCCTGTCAATAGAAAAATGAGGGAAGACATAAGTCTTTGATTTGTCTATTCTTTTGTTGTGAATTCAGGTGTTAGCAGAATGTCAGGCCGGAAAAGCTAAGCAGAATCTTAACCCTAGACGATCCCCTTCTTCAATATGTCGTGTAGGTGGATGACACCCAGGGCACGGCCGTCGTCATCGGGGACGACAAGAGACGTGATGGCATGCCGCTCCATGATCGAGAGGGCCTTTGCCGCAAGCTCACTCCCTCCAATCGTCTTGGGTTTCTTTGTCATGACCTCTTCTGCTCTCATATCAAAGAGGGACTTTCCCCACTGCTCTATCCCTCGCCTCAGGTCGCCGTCGGTGACAACACCGAGGATCTTGCTCTCCGAATCCGTAACGAGGGTGATACCGAGCCGCTTGGACGATATCTCAACAACCGCCTCTATCATGGACGTGGCCGGAGATACGACGGGGAGGGCTTTACCGCTGTGCATAAGGTCCCTGACCTGAATGAAGAGCTTCTTTCCGAGGCTGCCGCCCGGATGAAAAAGGGCGAAGTCTTCCTCCTGAAATCCCCTCTTTGTGAGAAGGGCAACGGCAATGGCGTCGCCCATGGCCATTGCGGCTGTCGTAGAGGCCGTCGGCACGACTCCGAGAGGACATGCTTCCTCCTTTACAGATACATCAAGATTCACATCCGCTGTCTTTGAAAGGGTCGAATCGGGATTTCCTGTCATGGAGATGAGACTCACGTTGAAGCGCTTCAGAAACGGTATCAGGCCGACGAGCTCTTCGGTCTCACCGCTGTTTGAAATGGCCATAACCACATCATCGGCCGTGACCATCCCGAGGTCGCCATGACTTGCCTCAGCCGGATGAAGGGAGAAGGCAGGGGTACCTGTGGATGCGAGAGTCGCAGCGATCTTCTTGCCGACGAGCCCTGATTTGCCCATGCCCGTAACAACAACCCTGCCGAGGCTTCTGTAGATAATCTCCACAGCCTTCTCAAAATTGCTGTCGAGCCTCTCTCTCAGGGCAAGGACGGCATCCGCCTCTGCGCTGAGGACCTTCGCTGCTATGTGAAGAACGTCGTCCATACCATCTCTTCTCCTGCACTCAATTGTATCACATTCCGGCCCGTCTGTGGAAAACCGGACAATTCCACTTGTTAACAACGAACCTGACGAAGATGAAAAAGTCTTCATTCTGCTTTAATCATCTTTTCATTCTCAGGAACTAGACTTTTCTTAATGGATAGCACGGGATGTGGTGCTGATGAAAATCGTCCCGCAGGAGGTAACGGATATGTCACTCAGAGGATTTCGGCTGAAGAAGAACTCAACCCCCCATCTGGTGGATCACACAAGCCCATCACGTGAGCAAAAGAAGGAGACAAGGATGAAGAACAAGACTCTCGTCAATACCCTCCTGCTGGTTGCCGTGCTTATGGCGGCATCGATGAGCAACGCTTCCCAGTCAGGAGAAACGATGCCGCTGCCGGCTGGAGAACAGAGTTTCACCTATGATCCGGTAGCGTCACCTGTCCTGAGCACAGACCCTGCGCAGGCAAAG
The DNA here is from genome assembly GCA_035686305.1 of Thermodesulfovibrionales bacterium. Classification (NCBI taxonomy): domain Bacteria; kingdom Pseudomonadati; phylum Nitrospirota; class Thermodesulfovibrionia; order Thermodesulfovibrionales; species Thermodesulfovibrionales bacterium. The sequence continues at coordinate 7,500 of DASRZP010000137.1, forward strand.
CCCATCGGCGTCGGGTCTGTTGCGAACGGTGGAGATACCTTCGATATTACGGTAGCTCTCGACAAACTTTCGGGGCCCGTCGATGTGGCCTTCGGCATCTATGCCTCGTCGATTAACCCTACAGAAGTCTTTTTCCTCGATTCCTCCTATTCCCTCAAGCCCTTCTCGAAGGCAGCAGTAGCGGTAGCGGCTGAGGACCAACAGTCAGGGAAGAGACCACATCCGATCAAGGTTAGAAAGCTTATTCTCTGGAAGATGAGGATCAACGACCTGAACGAGGGCCTCCTCGTCAACGTTCCTCTCTCTGTCCTTCCATCAGGCCAGTATACGCTGATTCTCGATGTCTCACCATCAGGGACCAACGGCGACGATAGTGATGGGAACGGAGAGGACACCTACTACCGGTGGATTACGAGCTTCGGGATCAACTAAATTCTTTCAGACGAGGACGAACTGCCTAATCCTGACGACAGCTCAGCACATGATGGAGGGCCTTCACCGTTGCGAGGAGTTTTTCAAGCTCATCCAGTCTCACCATGTTAGGCCCGTCACAGAGCGCCTTTTCAGGCTCGGGATGGACCTCGAGGAAGAGCCCGTCAACGCCGACAGCAACAGACGCCCTCGCGAGGGGCTCTGCAAACTCCTTCTGGCCTCCTGAGCAACTCCCC
>DASRZP010000138.1 GCA_035686305.1 Thermodesulfovibrionales bacterium
CCTGCACCCTTGTTATCACCATTAATTATAACAGACGGAAAGCCCCGCGAGTTGCGATCACGATACTGTGATGTGGTATCATTGCTCGAAGACCCACATGATGCTCCGCATATTCTTCTATCGATTAATATCGCGGGTTACCGGTAGACACACATTCTGCCAGAGATTGGCTTATGAGGCAGCGATAAAAAGAACGCCCGTCAGCCTCACTTTTCAGCGACATAACCGATGGTGATAGTTATTATCCAAAACCAACACACGAAGGTCAGGTTACGCAAAAGGTAAAATTTCGTTCGCAGAGATTTCAGATGCAGGGATCGGAAAAAAGGTATATACTGTAAATACGGGGGCTGGCATGAGGAAGAAGGGAAAGACCACTTGTTTTTCAGGGAAGTGAAGGAAGTGTCAGCAAAGGAGGCCGTCGAATCAGCTGAGAAATTTGTCAGTTGCAACGCCTCATTAAGCCGCAGCCCGGCGAGAAGGATCATTGCGCTGAACAGTGATGTGGTCGGCTATGAGGAAAGGGCCCTCCACCTGCCATTCTCCTGTGGTGTTAAATGTGCTTGAACGGCTTATCGATTGATGGATGATAGGGTAATCATTTATATACGGCTGCTCCCCTCGATTAAGTGAATGCTCCAGAGTCATGACAGGGACAAATGATTTTTCAGGGATCCTTGTGAAGACAAACTCAGTTGCGGCAGAAGGAAAGAAGATGAAAAGGTCGCCCGTCAGGATTATTATTCTCGTGATCGGCTGTCAGTTACTGATGCCAGGATTCATTAAAGCACAGCCGGTTCGGACGTCAGCCGAGAATCCACCTCTGGCCCAACCGCTGGTTCGTGAAGGAGATTTTGCTGTCCAACTGCTTGCTTCATTGGGCATCGGCACGACTGATGATGAGACAGAGGCAGAGAGCACACTGGGCGAAGTGGGAATCGCTCCGCGAAACGGCTGGATTGCCGACTACCCTGTTACTCCTGACATTTTGGGTGAATTAAAAAGAACGGTCAGTGATGCTGCTGCCTCCGGCAAAATGTCCATGAGTCAGGACGAGGCGATAAAAAGGCTCCAGGATGTTGCAGCCGAATATGGTTTATCAATATGGGTTGATACCTCTGGCCAGGCGCCTGGGGATACATCCGGCCTGAGTTATCCGGCGCCTGATGTCATACAGGATTATTATGACACCGAGAGCCCCCCGGTGGTCACCTACTATGCGCCCCCGCCTCCCTACGCATATATGTATAGCTGGGTGCCTTATCCCTTCTGGTGGTGGGATGTCTGGTTCCCCGGGTTTTACGTCCTTGTGGATTTTCATGTCAGGGTACATGATCACAGGGGATATAGACACGGAGAATTCATCAGCAATCATTTCCGCGATTCCCGCACAAGCAGGATTTTCAGGGTCGACCCCGCACACAGGTCTGAAGGCGGGGTATTTCCGTTTGGAAGGGCAGCCGGATGGACTAGCCCTGCAGCACGGAGCGGAGCGCAATCCATTATGGAACGCGGCCGGGCGACGACCACTCCGGGAGGCGCTGAGACAGCAGGTAGGGAATATAGAGGCTATCGGGGCTATGGTGTGTCCAGGTCTTCTCCCGGAACAGGGTCAAACGCATTTGAACATTCCATTAACAGAACCACTGAACAGCCTGCGAGCGACCGCGGGTTTCGGAGCCGATCTGCTGCCGGCCAGGTCTCCGGCGGAGTTTCCCATGGTGTCTCAGGATACCATGGCGGCGGTTCGCGACGATAAGATGGCACAATGTATGGCTATTAAAAAAAGAATTTTTAAGAGCAATGATGGATGGAGGAAAAAATGTTCGGTAATAGAACAACATCAGAATCAGTTTTCCATTATGTCTTTGCAGCTTTGATCGCTGTCACCATTGCGATCATTGCATCACATTATCCTGCCGCTGCTCAGGATGCCGGGCAAAGGAAGTTCAAATCCCCTGAAGATGCGTTCAAAGCGCTCGTTGATGCCGCCAAGGATAATGACACGAAAGCACTCCTGGCCATTTTCGGTCCCGACAGCAAGGACATCATATCCTCGGGAGATTCAATTGCAGACAGCGCTGCGCTCAACCGATTTGTAAAGGCGGCAGGGGAGGAGGTAAGGTTTGCAAAATTGGATAATGGAGCAATGCTGCCGATTATCGGGAAAGGTGAGTGTTCCTTCCCGATCCCGATTGTCAAGTCAGGTAACGAATGGGTCTTTGCCACTGAAGAAGGGAAGGAAGAGATATTGAACCGAAGGATAGGCAAGAACGAGTTGAATACCATTGAGGTGGTCCGTGCGATTGCCGATGCTCAACGCGATTATGCAAGCAAGGACCGTGACGGTGATGGGGTACTGCAATATGCCGAGCATTTCCTGAGCCGCGAAGGTAAGAGGGACGGCCTATACTGGGAGGCTGAACCCGGAGGGGAGCAGAGTCCGCTCGGCCCATTGGTCGCCCATGCTGCTGAGGAGGGATACCCTGTGGGGAAACACACCGGAAAGTATACCCCGTATCACGGCTACTATTTCAAGATGCTGAAAGGCCAGGGCAGCAATGCCCCTGGCGGCGATTTTGATTATATAATCAACGGCAAGATGGTTGCCGGCTTCGGAGTTGTGGCATACCCTGCTGAATACGGAGTGTCAGGGATCATGACCTTCATGGTGAACCAGCTCGGCATGGTGTATGAAAAAGATCTGGGAACAAGAACCGAAGAGATTGCCAAGGCAATGACAAAGTATGACCCTGATAAGACATGGAAAAAGGTCAAATAGACAAAAGGGAGCATCGCTCAATCTGATGGGGAGTTAAATGCTATTCGCCTGAACTGAACGCATGTTACAAGCGAAGACTGCCGCAAGAAAAATTTGAGTGCCGACATCCATGTGACGCTTACTCGAAACCCTTCGTGGTTCTCTTCTTACACCGGAATACTTATTCCTTTCATACACGCAAAATGCTTGTTCCAGTCTTTGCCGCGCTCGGGGAAATCGGACCTGAAATGCGCTCCGATGCTCCCTCTTCTCGAAAGCGCAGTTTCGGCGATAAGATTGGCCACGGTCACCATATTCCTTATCTCCTGCTCCTGCCGCGTGAGAGATGCATTCTCGACAAGGGTGAGCCACTGAGCAAGTCTTTCATGGGCAATCGAAAGTGATTCGGAACACCGTATGATTCCAACCCTCTCCCACATGAGTCTCCTCAGGGCCTTCCGTATCTCTCCCATGTTACGGTCAGGAGGATCTGCCGATGCCGGCGAAAGATGAGTAGCTGGTTCTTCCTTGAATCCGGCGACCGTGGGCTGATTTCTATGACGGGAGGCTGCGCTTCCTGCCCGTGCACCGAAGACGAGTCCTTCAAGAAGACTGTTGCTTGCGAGCCGGTTTGCACCGTGCACCCTCGTGCAGGCAACCTCTCCCGCCGCATAGAAACGCTTGATGTTAGTCGCTCCCTCCAGATCGGTCTTGATGCCGCCCATGATATAGTGCGCGGCAGGCGAAACCGGGATGAGGTCTTCAGCTATGTCAATACCGTAGGCCTTGCAGGTGGCACTGATCCTCGGAAACCTTTTCCTCACAAAATCGTGGTCGAGATGGGTGAGGTCGAGATAGACATGGCTGCTCCCCGTCTTTACCATTTCCGAGATTATGGCCCTCGAAACCACATCCCGAGGCGCAAGCTCTGCCAGGGCATTATAGTTCTTCATAAAGGGTTCCTTCTCTCTGTTCCTCAACACTGCCCCTTCTCCCCGCATCGCCTCGCTCAGGAGAAACTGTGGAGTGCCGGGAACGTAGAGGCTGGTGGGATGAAACTGGACGAATTCCATATCTTCCAGGACCGCCCCGGCCCTGAAGGCGATCGCCATGCCGTCTCCTGTTGCCACTTCGGGGTTTGTTGTCCTCTCAAAGAGCTGTCCTGCCCCTCCCGTAGCAAGGACCGTTGCCTTTGCAAAAAGGCTGATCGCCTTGCCTTCCCTTAGAACCGTTGCCCCAAGGCACTCGCCATCCTTCACGATGAGGTCAAGGGTAAAGGCGAAGGAATATTTCTCCACCGAAGGGAAGGTCCTGACCTTGGCGAGGAGTACCCTCTCGAGTTCTTTCCCTGTGGAGTCCCCCTGGGCATGGAGGATGCGGTTCTTGGAATGGGCCGCCTCCCTTGTGAAGGCGAGCTTTGTCCCTGCCCTGTCGAACTCAGCGCCCCATGAGATGAGCTCGGTGATCCTCTCGGGACCTTCCTCAACAAGTACCTTCACCGCCTCCCCGCTGCAGAGCCCGTCTCCTGCCCTCAGCGTATCTTCGAAATGGATCCCTACCTCGTCTTCGTCGCTCAGGGCAACGGCAATTCCACCCTGTGCATATTCTGTGCTGCTCTCGGTGGGGAGATCCTTTGTGACAATAAGGACCTTGCCGTGTGGAGCCAGCTCGATGGCAGCCCTGAGGCCGGCCACTCCGCTTCCGATAACGAGAAAATCGACGGCGAGTTCATCCATTCAGATTGCCGCTCCTGAATCCCCCGAGGTCGAGGGAGATGAATTTATATCCCAGAGACTTCAGTTTCTCGACGACGGCCCTTCTTGTCTCGCTCTTGAGCATCTGAGGTATCTCATCCTCTTTCAGCTCGATCCTTGCCGTCTCCCTGTGGTGGCGCACCCTCAGCTCCCCGAAACCCAGGGACTTCAAAAACCGCTCGGCCTCACCGACCTGCTTGAGACCATCGAGGGTAATCGGTTCGCCGTAGGGGAACCTCGAGGACAGACAGGGAGATGCTGCCTTGTCCCAGGTTGGAAGGCCGAGAGCGCGGGAGAATCTCCTGATATCCCCTTTTCTGAATCCTGCCTCGATAAGGGGGCTCCGCACACCGTGTTTCAGGGCAGCCCTTCTCCCGGGTCTCCAGTCGTCCATGTCATCGAGATTGCTGCCGTCGAGGACAAACCGGTAGTGCTCTGACAGGCCGATCTCCTTTAGTTTCCAGAAGAGCTCGTCCTTGCAATAGAAACAGCGATCAACGGGGTTCCTGGCGAAGTCAGGGCTCTCGATCTCTGCCGTCTCTATGATCAGGTGAGGGATCCCGATCATCCCGGCAATCTCTCGTGCATCCCTGAACTCCTCTTCAGGCATTGAAGGTGATAGGGCGGTCACGGCCAGCGTTCGGATGCCCGAGAGCCGGGCGACCTTCAGGAGAAAGGTACTGTCAACGCCTCCGGAGAATGCGATGACGGCGCTCTCCATATCCGTGAGGAGCCTTGTCAGATGGTGCAGAGATGGGGTTTCAAAAAACGTGTCGGACATAGGGTAACCCACAGAGTTTGGCACAGATACATAGGAAAGGATACTCTCACTCTGAATCTGCTGCCGGGAAAAGAACTATAACTGCATGACTTCATAGTTTTCCTGATGGAGTTTGTCGTCTTCCTTGACGATGACCTTCACCCCGTATTTGTTCTCGATCTCTTCAATGCCGCCGCGTTCTTCATCGGAAAGGAGTTCTGCCACCGACGGATGGGCGGTCACAATGATCTTCACACCGCCGTGACGGGCCATCCTGGTGATCTTCCGGAAGATCTCGTAACAGAGGGTCCTCGGCGACTTGACAAAGCCCTTGCCCTCACAGTATGGGCATGCCTCACAGAGTGTCCTGCCGAGGCTCTCTCTCACCCTCTTCCGTGTCATCTGGATGAGTCCGAGTTCAGAGATGTGGAGGATCGTATTCTTTGCCCTGTCCCTCTTCATCGCCTCGAGGAAGGCATTGAAGACCTTCTCCCTGTTTTCCAGCTTTTCCATATCGATGAAGTCGATGATGATAATCCCCCCGAGATTCCTGAGTCTGATCTGATAGGCTATCTCCTTGACGGCTTCGAGATTTGTCTTGAGGATTGTGTCCTCCAGGTCCTCTTTGCCGACGAACTTCCCCGTATTCACATCGATGACGGTCATCGCCTCTGTCTGATCCACGACGATGTAGCCTCCGGACTTGAGCCAGACCCTTCTCCCCAGGGCCCGTGAAATATCGAGTTCCACGCCAAAGGCATCAAAGATGGGCTCGCTGTCATTGTAGACCTCTATCTTCGAAAGAAGCTTCGGGAAATAGGTCTTGACGAAATCCTTCACCCGGTCAGCCTCATCTTCAGAGTCTATCACGAGCCTTTCGACATCCTGACTCATGAGATCACGGACGCTCCTGAATTCAAGGTCGAGGTCGCTGTAGAGAAGCGTGGGCGCAACGACCCTGTCCCTCTTTCCCTGGATATTTTCCCAGAGGAGCAGGAGGAACTCCATGTCTTTCTTCAGCTCTTCTTCGGTGCATCCCTCGCTGGCAGTCCTGATGATGAAGCCATACCCCCTCGGCTTTATGGTTTCGAGAATCGCCCTCAGGCGGGCCCGCTCCTCTTCGTCCGATATCCTCCTCGATATGCCAATGTGCTCAACATTCGGCATGAGAACAAGATACCGGCCAGGCAGCGTGACATAGGAAGTGACGCGCGCCCCCTTGCTTCCGATCGGGTCCTTTGAGACCTGAACGAGGAGTTCCTGTCCTTCCTGTATGATCTCCTCGATCGGCAGGTCCTGCCTTCCCCTCTTTGAGAAGAGATCGATGGAATTCTCCTTCTCCTCCTCATCGAGAAAGGGAGCATATGCCTCAAGGTCGGTCATGATGTCTGCGACATAGAGGAATGCTGCCTTTTCGAGCCCGACATCCACAAATGCCGACTGCATGCCGGGAAGTATCTTAACGACTCTGCCCTTGTAGATGTTCCCCACAAGACTTGCGTCGCGCTTCCTCTCGACGTAGAACTCGATGACCTGTCCGCCCTCAAGCAATCCGACCCGTATCTCTTCCCGGGTCACACTAATCAATATCTCGTTCGCCATCCGTCCCTAACGCGTGCGGGAGAAGATCTTCTCCACCCGCACCCCCTTTCTCTCATCCTCTTGAAAATTCGGACGCAACGGAGCTGTCTGGGCCGCGTATTGAACAGCATAGAAGGGGTCGGTCCACCCGTTGTTCCACCCGTGCATGCCGGTCCTCGTTATTTCGAGCTCCTCGGCCGGAACCTGAAAAATGGCAGGTATAAGCTCTCCGAGTCTGACCTTTGAGTCAGCGTGTTCAACGGCAAGAATCCTGGCAGAGCCCTCACCGGTAACGAACCCATCAACGAGCATCTTCCTTATATCAACCTGCGTTATCGCGCCGTTTGCCCTCCTTCTCTCGATCAGAACAGTATCCTTTGCCAGAAAATCCTCTACCATCTTCGGATCAGGACAGCGTATCTCGTATTCGTATCTCGAGATGAAGCTGTCGAGGGAGGGTTCATTAAGGGCGACGACCCGCGCGTCTTCAACGCGTAGTCCTTCGGGAAGACTGCCATTGAGGGTGTCCCTCAGGTCGGCAACAGCAACGGGCCTCTTGACTTCGAGATCGAAATACTCCCTCAGGCCGCTCACACCGACGCTCAACGGAGGCCCAAAGGAGACGCGCGGTGAGGGATGAAATCCCTGTGAATAGACGAGGGGAATGTCCGCCCTTCTCAAGGCACGGATAAAGGTGGTCATCACTTCCCTGTGAGAGAGGTATCTCATGACCCCGGTCTTTGAAAAAAGAATCCTGATCCTTATAACCCGAAGGGGGGACGCAGAGATGGGGGTCTGGAAGGGAAATGACTTGTCTGCTGTCTTCGAAAGTTCCCTTTCTCCCCATCCCCCTGTCTCAGCACTGGTACACTGCAGTCCGCAACCGTAACAGGTCTTCCGGCAGTCCTCGGTCTTCTCGCAGGAAAGGGCCTTCTGAAGTTCATTCCAGAGAAAATCTTTCCTGATGCCGGTACGGATCTTCTCCCACGGCAGCACATCGCCGTATGCATAAGACCTCTGTGCGTACTCATGGAGATCGATTCCGCTATTCTCAGCAGCCTTCTGCCACTTTCTGAAATCGAAGGTCTCGGTCCATGCGTCGAGCCTGCAACCACCTTTCCAGGCCTCCTCGATCAGGTCGGAAAGCCTGCGGTCCCCTCTCGAAAAGACGGCCTCAAGGAGACTCATCTCGGTACTGTGACCCTTATAGGTCATCTTCTTCCCCGACAGGCTCCGCCTGAGGTACTCCATCTTCTTCTTTATCCTCCCGATAGGCTCCTGGCCACACCACTGCATAGGGGTATGAGGTTTGGGGACAAAGGGTGATATGCCGATATTCACATTCACGAATCTCCTCGTGTATCCCTTTGCTGTCTTGAGAGCCCTGAAAGCCATTTCGGGAATAGCTTCGATATCCTCGTCCCTTTCCGTGGGCAGACCGACCATGAAATAGAGCTTGATCGTCTCCCATCCCTCTGCAAAGAGGGCGTGCAATGCCCTGTCATAGTCCTCTTCAGTAAAGTCCTTGTTGATCACCATCCTGAGCCTGTCTGTGGCTGCCTCAGGCGCCATGGTAAAGCCCGTCTTCCTGACGGTCTTTATCTCCCTCAGCACTTCCTGACTGACCGCTCCCACCCGCAGCGACGGCAGAGAGAGAGAGACTACCTTATCGGAGAGACTCCTATTCAGTTCTTTCACGAGGGGCAAAAGGCATCGGTAGTCGCCTGCGCTGAGAGATGTAAGAGAGACCTCCTCATGGCCCGTTTTTCTGAGGGCCTCAGCCACGATCTCGAGGACCTTGTGCGGACTCCGCTCACGCAAGGGCCTGTAAATCATGCCTGCCTGACAGAATCTGCAGCCCTTTGTGCACCCCCTTGAGAGTTCTACGGTTATCCTGTCATGGACAACTGAAGTATACGGCACAACAGGAGACAGCGGATAGGGAGCGTCATCAAGGGATGTTAGGTATCTCCTCCTTATGGGGGGCTGAGGCATGAAGCCATGTACGGCAGGTACGTACACTCCCTCTATCGCCGAAAGTCCCCTGAGGAGAGAGTCTTTCTTTCCATCTCCTTCAATCTTCCACCGATAGAAGGCACCCACAATCTCCTTTGCCCCTTCTTCTCCGTCACCAACCAGAAAGGCATCAACAAATGCAGACATCGGCAAGGGATTTACCGTGCATGGGCCGCCGGCGATAACGAGGGGTTCCCCTCCCCCCCTCTCTTCAGACCGTATCGGTATGCCGCCCATGGAGAGCATGTTCAGGACTGTCGTATAGGAGAGCTCGTACTGGAGACTGAAGCCGACGATATCAAATTCCCTGAGCGGCCTCTTCCCCTCAAGTGAAGCCAGGAGGATGCCTCGTACCTTCATCTCCGCCTCCAGGTCTGTCCAGGGGGCGAAGACCCTCTCGGCAGAGGCATAAGGGATGTCATTGAGCACGGCATAGAGTATCCTCAGTCCGAGGTGGGACATTCCTATGTCATAGATATCGGGAAATGCCAGGGCGACCTTTACCGGCGCATCTTTATAGAGAGCGTTTATCTCCCTGTTTACATACCTGCTCGGCCTTTCAAACCTCCCGAAATTCATAGTTAAGAATACCATAAGCACAGCCCTTTTATCAGGAAGGCTTGCAATACGTTACAGAACTCTGTGAGCATCCGCCAGCCTCTGCTGCCTTCGACGGGTGATACCCTTGACAGAAGAGAGAGACGGAGGCTTTAATAGATACATGAAACCCCATGACATCAGTCGCGCAAAGGGATTTACGCCTCGCCCAATCATGCTCTTTTTCCTCCTGCTCTTCGTTGTCGCATCCTGCTCGGGGAAGAAGGATATCAGGCCTGAGGACGAATTCAACGCTGAAAAATACCTTGCCCGGGCAAACGAACTTTTAGACAACAAAGAGTACGACAACGCGCGCAAGTTGCTCCTTGAAGTCAAGAACAGGGACCTCACGAAGAAATATGCCCCTGTTGCCCAGATGAGGATCGCCGACTCCTATCTGAAGGAAGGGGAAGTTGAACTCGCTACCGAAGAGTACAAGAAGTTCCTTGATCTGTATCCCGACGATAGAAGCGCTTCATACGCGCAGTACCAGATAGCGATGGCCTACTTTTCCCAGATCGAAAGCCCCGATCGCGGGTTCGGGCCGGCAGCGAAGGCCCTTGAAGAGTTCGAGAAGCTGAAACGCCTGTTCCCGAGAAACCCTTATAAGGAACTTGTCGATCTCAGGATAGAGAGATGCAGAGACACGATTGCCGATTATGAATTTCTTGTGGGTGAGTTCTACTTCAAGAAAGGATCCTATCATGCTGCCCTCGGAAGGTTTCGCGGTGTTCTTGCAAAATTTCCCGATTACAAGAAAGAGCCCACCGTCCTTTACCATATGGCACTGAGCTATAAGAGGACGGGAAACAGGGAGAAGGCAGAGGAATACTTCAATCTCCTCATCGGGAAATATCCCCATGACAGTCTCGTCAGAGAAGCGAAAAAGGAGCTTGTCTCTGCCGGCAAGTAGGTTCTCCTATCCCCTTTTCCTGGACTTGACTGGAAAAGAATGCATCATCGTTGGCGGCGGAAAGGTCGCGGAAAGGAAATGTTCCACCCTCCTGAAAACAGGGGCCGCCGTTACCGTCATCAGTCCTGACCTCACGGTAACCCTGGGGAAGTATAAAGACAAGGGGTTGGTCCTCCATAAGCAACGGCTGTACAGAAAAGGTGATATAGAGACCGCCTTTCTCGTCATTGCCGCTACGGATTCCCAAGAAACGAACAGAAGGGTGGCTGATGATGCAACTGTTGCCGGCAAGCTTCTCAATGTCGTTGATACCCCTTCTCTCTGTAATTGTATCATGCCCTCTGTCGTCCGACGCGGTCTTCTTACCATAGCCATTTCTACGAGCGGGGCAAGCCCTGCAATGGCAAAGGCGATCAGGAAGGAGATCGAAGAGCTCTACGGACCCGAGTTTGCAAGATACCTGAAAGCTGTCAAGATGGTCCGCGATAAGGCGGTGGAAGAGATCCCCAATAAGAAAGAACGGGAGAGGTTCCTCAAGGGACTCATCGAAAAGTTCTTTGAGCGATGACGGGGAGAACGGCGGAACCTTTGGCAGCTCTTGGCAGACTCAGCCGGTTCGGAAGATCGAGGAAACCTCCCATTGATTTCCGCAGGCTCTTTGGTTACAATAAGGCACAAGAATTCTTAGGAGGTGATGTTCGATGTACATGGTTACCGTAAATGCAGCGACGTGCGAGGGCTGCGAGGAGTGTGTGAATGTCTGCCCTCAGGGCGTGTTTCAGATGAAGGACGCTAAATCAGACCCCTACCAGACCGCAGAGTGTGTCTTCTGCGAAAGTTGTCTCGGGGTCTGTCCTACAAATGCTATAACGATCACAGAGATGTAGGATAGAGAAGAGTACAATAAAAAAAGGGGATTTCGAAAGGACATCCCCTTTTTTTATTGGAACGACCACAAGGCCTTTTCCGTTCCTCAAGCCTCTTATGCCGGTGCTACGACTCAGCTCTTCTGAATATACAGCTCCCAGTAGCCCTTGTCGTCGAGCTTTACCGATTCAAACTTGTAGCCCTGCTTCTCGGCAAATCTCGGAAGGGAATCTTCAGCCGAGGCAGGCGCATCGCAGAGAATCTTGAGCAATCCTCCGCTCGGCAGTTTCTCCATGGCCTTCTTGGTCAATACGAGGGGGTATGGACATACCCTGCCGAGGACATCGAGGGTCTCCGTTGGTGCCATGCCGCTCAGTTCACCCATGTTCTTTCACCTCCTTAAAAGAAGAGCAGATGGTTTGATGATTCCATCTCCTTCATGATATCACGAAAAGGAACGATACTGGCCTTCGTTTCCCCACCAATATCCTCTGCATCCATGACAAGGGAGTCTTCGGAAAGGCCGAACCGTTCCACATCCTCTTTGCATATGAGGACCTTCAGGTCGAGAAGCAGGGAGTTCTTCAGGTGCTGCTCGATGCTCGTAACGCCATAGAAGTCCATGGCCTTCTGATTCTTGAGACAGTTTAACACGCCGTCGCCGATGAATGCCACAACAGGTTCGACCATATCCCCGTCTTCAAGGTATATCTCGACGGTCTGGCTCGCGATCGCATGAGTCAGCGACAGTCTCGATGCCTCAGTCTTGTACGGCAGGGTCTTGACCATAAATGCGAGTTTCTTTGTCGCCATATTAATCACCTCCCATATGAAGGACTCTGTCCGCTCCGAAGCAGCTTGCGAGGTACCAGTCCATGCTGTGGCGCTGCCAGCCTTCCTTGGTATCTTCCTTTTTGTAGCCCCTTGCCTCTGCGCAGGCTTCACAGGCGGTCGCCTCGAAAGCGCCTGTCGCAAAGAGTTCCTGAAGTTTCTTCTCCAAGGCCGAGTAGTCTTTAAACGCCTTTTGTCCCTTCTTCGAAAGCATAGTGGCATTCCCTGAAACCCACATGTCAACCTTGTGTCCTTTCTTGATCGCTGCTTCCGACAATTTCACGGCAAAGTCGAGGGACAATGAACCGACGAGGGATGAAAAACAGCCGATTGTCAATTTACCCATGATATCCTCCTATACCCATATCACTTTCTCGTATTCGGAGAAGATCAGGTCTACGAGATCGCTGTATGTTATCGATTTGACCCTGCTGTCAATCAGGGCTTCCGAGAATCCCTTTGTCCGCAGGTCTTCTGAAAGGACATACAGGTTCGGTGTCTTGTCCAGAAGCGGAGAAGCCTTTCCGTTCTCTTTTACCGCGGCATGATAGACACCGTTGCTGACAAAGATTACACCGAGCTTATCAGCCGTTAATCGCGAAACGGTGTCGTCCATGTTCCTGAAGTCGCTGACAAGTATACCTAACTTCATATCCAACACCTCCTGTGAATTTTTTGCGGGAGTGCACTGCAATGGTTATATCACTTGGAAGGGGAAATTGTAAATAAAAAAACCTTTATAAATTCATTAGGTTTTGTTATAACTTAACCTCATGAGCCGCGATACTGCACTAGGTTAAGTCTTCGGGCACAATATTCAGGTCTCTTACTTTCCTATGGACTGTTCTCCTGCTGATACCGAGGAGACGGGCTGCCTTACTCTTATTCCCTCCTGCCTTCTCGAGGGCCTGAAGGAGCGCTTGCTGATCAGTGTCCTTGGTATTGTTCAAAGAAGGCATGGGTGATCTGCTCAAATCCTTCAGCTCTGAGTCAAGGTCATCGACAACGATTATGTTCTGACGGGACAGAATGAAGGCATGCTCTATCGCGTGTTCCAGCTCCCTTATATTCCCCGGCCAGGGATACTCCATGAAGATCTTCCGCACTTCTGAAGACAGCGCCACAATCTCTTTCCCGAACTTCCCGTTGAATTTCCTGATAAAGTGATCGACAAGGAGCGGTATGTCTTCACGCCTTTCCCTGAGGGGAGGCAGGGCGATTTCGACTACCCGCAGACGGTAAAAGAGATCTTCCCTGAATTCGCCGTTCCGTACCTTTTGACGGAGGTCTCTATTCGTGGCCGCAATGATCCTCACATCAACCTTGATCGGATTGTGATCGCCGACCCTCTCAAACTCCTTTTGCTGGAGGACCCTCAGCAATCGGAGCTGGGTCGCCGGCGATATGTCGCCGATCTCGTCGAGGAAGAGAGAACCGCCGTGGGCCTTCTGGAATCTTCCAGTCTTGTCATGGATCGCGCCGGTAAAGGCGCCCCTCACATGCCCGAAGAGCTCGCTTTCGAGAAGGTTTTCAGACAGGGCTGAACAATTAACTTTGACGAGGGGTTTCAGCCTTCGGCTTCCCCCGTAGTGGAGGGCTTCTGCAACGAGTTCCTTCCCCGTACCGCTCTCGCCCAGAATGAGGACCGTTGTTTCAACATCGGCAAGAGATTCAATCAGGGAGTAAACCCTCTGCATTGCCTGAGCTTTGCCGATGATGGAGTGGAACCGGCATTTTTCGATCAGGTTTCTCTCGAGATTCGCGAGCGACGTCTCATCCCTGGCAACCATGACGGTGCCGGAGAAGATATTCTGCTGTTTCAGAAGCCGAAAGGTGTTCAGGGTAACAACCTGTCCCGGACGGTCCTTGCGCTGGCATTCCAGGCGGTAGAACTCCACGGGCTCCTGCTCGTCGACGGTCTTTCTCACGGCATCAAGGCATGTCCCGCTGCAAAGCAACGGCAGAGCATCAAGCCGCTTCCCGATGACCTCCCGGGAGAATCCGCAGATCTCCTTTGCCGAGTCATTCAACTCTATCACCGATAATTCTTTGCTGACAGTGATGATCGCATCCCTTACGCTCTTGAAGATGGCCTCGAGATTCGACCGGTAGGATTCCTTCTCGCCAAGCAGTGCCTTGTGCTGGAGTGCCATTCTCGTAATTCGCAAGAGCGTCTCCTGATCCACCGGTTTCGGAATGTAGTCGAAGGCGCCGAGCCTGAGGGCATCGGAGGCAGAGTTGTGATGGGGATAGCCCGTTATCATAACAACAGGGCAAGAGGGGTCAACTGCCTTGATCTCCCGCAAGAGGTCTATCCCGGTCTTCCCCTCGAGGATGATGTCTGCAAAGACGAGGTCGAACGTTCCTTCCGAGATTGCCGATAATGCCTCATGGTAGTCTCGTGCAGCAGTAACTGCATATCCTTTTTCAGAAAGAAAATGATCAAAGGTAAAACGGATGCTCTCCTCATCGTCAACAACAAGGATCCTTGATTTCATCTGAAAACCCTCCCCTCTTGCTATCTCGATCCGCCTGAGGGCGGAACATCCCTCTCCGTCTCATCTAACAGAGAGACCATTTTCTTTAGATGACTCCCTGCTTCAGAGCGTGACAGCTTTTTTCATGAATATCGAGGCTTGCCGGCAGGACAATGGCGACCTCAGTGAATTCACCCTCGACGCTGTTTATGATAAGCTTCCCGTTATGTTTGTTCACAATGCTGTGGCTGATGCTCAACCCCAGGCCCGTGCCTTTACCGGTTGGTTTGGTCGAAAAGAAGGGGTTCTTCACCTTATCAAGGAGGGAAGCAGGGATCCCTGTGCCGTGGTCAAGAATGATGACCTGAAGAAAGGGTGAATCCTTGACGGTTATCTTTTCGCATGAGATCTCTATGACCTTCATTCCACCGGCGTCTGGATATTTCTCGTTTAGGGCATAGCGCGCATTATTGATGATATTGAGAAATACCTGCTGAAGCTGCTGGGGACTTGCGTGTATCTCGGGAAGGGCTTCAGGAATGCGGAGAGCGGGAATGATCCCCTCCTTCCGCATCTGCGTCTCTATGAGGGAGAGTGAATCAGCGAGAATTCCTTCGATATGGCAGGGAACCATCTCTTCTTTCCTGTCGCGGGCAAAGACGAGAAGATTTCTGACGATCGCTGCGATGCGATTGCCCTCTCTCTTAATCCGCGTCGCAATATCATAGCCTTTGTCTTCTCCATCGGCGCTGTTCATCAATATCTGGGCATAGTTGATGATGCCGTTGACGGGGTTGTTGATCTCATGGGCCACACCCGCAGCTAACTCCCCGATAGACGCAAGGTGGGCGGCCCGGATGGCCTCTGCCTGGAGCGCCAGTTTTTCGGTGATGTCGGAAACAACATCGATGACGCTGATGATCCTTCCATCTTCGTCCTTTATGGGAAAAGACTTGTAGTCCCATATCCTTCCGTCGCTTGTCTGGTGTTGTGAGCTCTCTGATTCCCCGGTCCGGAAACTCTTCAGGACATGACAATTGTCGCAACTCGTGGTGCGGTTATGCCAGAGTTGGTAGCAGTATTGTCCGATAAGTTCAGACATTTCTCTGCCCATTACCGAAACGGCGCCTCTGTTTGCCCACATGATCTTCAGGTCAGGGGAGAGCAACATAAGGAAGGGGTCCGAAATGGCATCGAGAAGGGTATTGAACTCCTGGTAGAGCTTGCGGAAGGTCTCTTCGATGTGCTTGCGCTCGAGGATCTCAACCCGCAGTGCCTTGTTGACCTCGGTCAATTCAGCGGTCCGTTCGCGCACCCGGTTATCCAACTCGCGATGGGCCTTCTGAAGGGCCTCTTCCGCTACCATCCGTTCCGAGATTTCCCTCTGCAGTTGCTTCATCTGCCGCATATCCTGCCCGACAATCACGACGCCGATGAGATCTCCTCCCTTATCCTTGACGGCAGAACAGGAAATCATCACCGGGATCTCGTCACTCCCTTTGGTCTTATACCTCAGTTCGCCTGAGCATGTGCGGTTTGCGTCCTCTCTGATCTGCCGGAATTCTTCCCTGATGGAAGATCCCTCTGATAGTATTGCATCGAGGGGCTTACCGATCAACTCGTCCTCGTTATATCCGAGGAGGTCCATGGCCTGGCGGTTCACCTTGATGATGTTGCCTTCAGGATTGACCAGGACCAGTACGTCTATCATCTTCGAAATGATTTCATCAGCGGCAATGGACGGGGTAAGAATCATGAGCCTATAGTTCACCATCGAATACCATATCCCGAAGACCCACGTCAGGATGAGTATTGATGCGATCGACGGGAGAAGATGGATCTTCAAAGCAGGCAACAAACTGTCGGTTATCGCCGTTGTTATAAGAACAGGGAAGGCCGTTACAAAGATTACCCGGGCCTGTTTCTTCTTTCCCGCTGTCTTCGATCTCTTCCCCCACTGCAGAGTCAGCACAAGGCCGGTCAGAATAAAGACGGTATAGTAGAGCGCATAGAGCAGGAGACTTGCCTGGTTTGCAGGGGCTACTTCGCACCATCCAAGTCCTCGGTAAATGAAGTCCTCAACGAGAAAGACGCCGGTTAACGCTTGATACGTAAAAACGAATCCCGGCAGGTAGAGCATGACATATGACCACCACTTCCTGAGGATCTCTTGATGCTCGGTGAGAAAGAGAAAAAAATGGAGGGCAACTCCCGGGAAAAGACACCAGCCCGGCGCTGATATCTTATACCAGAACCAGGCCGTCTCTTTATCGGGAGCGGAATACAGGAAGGTATAAGCGAAGGCCCAGACCGCAAAACAGAGACAGAGATAAGAAAAGGTCCTGCTCAAGGGGGATTTCTGGTCCAACCGAAGCGTGTAAATCCCGAGGTATGAGTAGACGATGAAGGCGAAGGAGGCAAAGAGGGAAAGTATATTCATGTCCTAGAGCTTGAGAAGGGTTAATCCCGACAACGGATCAAACTCCCTGACGGCTGTTACGCCGTTGATCTCCATAATCAGGGCCTCAAGCACGAGGAATGTTTCTGACTTTTCTCTCAGACACCCCACTTTTATGGAATCCCTCTTTCCAAAGGCGCCGTGAAAATGGACCTTCGGCTCTTCTCCCTGATAGAAGACCGTGCCGAAGCCGACTATCTCGTGGCTCTCGCCGAGTTCCCTCCAGACAGGGACGGGAGGCAACTCTTCGTTTTCAGGACCGACAACAATCTTCCCCTCGCGCATCCCTCCGACGAGATAGAATGCGGCGGCCCGTATGTTCTCTTTCTTGACGATCGTGATGATGTTCCCCAAAACGTCTTCCTTATCCTCAAATCGGGATACTATAACCCTGCCTATCTGACCAACCTGGTATTTCATGAAAGCCCTCCGCCCCTGTAGTTATAAGGATCACTGAGTACCCCAAATCATACACGAAGTTTCCTAAAATCTCAAATGATTTCAGGCATGAGGAAGAGAAGGGTCCATTGCCGTCTCATTGCTATTTAGAAGCCGATCTGGTATTATGGACGAATATGATTTCTGGACGGCAGACATGAAGGAGGAGCGTCCATAGTGTTTCTTCGTAGAGTCCTCATGACGCCTACCGCCGCAGGGCTTATCAGCATTGCATTATCAGGCGCCTTCCTTTTCTCGTTCCAGCTCATGCCTCTTTACGGGGAACAGGTTCCTCCGACGATGCCCCAGGCGCAGCCGAACAACCTCTTTGCGCCAGGTGCTCCATTGACTCAACCTCCTGCGAGACCGGTCCAGCAACCTTCTCAACCGGCGCCTCAGAGTCAGCCGGCAGGTCAGCCGACTTTCCCGATGCCTCAACCACAGCCGGTCCGGCCTCAGCAACAGCCTGCTCCGGCTTCTCAGCTTGCTCCTGTCCAACCCCAATTTCAGCCGCAGCAAATCGCGCCGCAGCCTGCTCCACCCGTTGCGACGAGACCTGCCGTTAAGAGGGGCGAAGTCAGCTTTAACTTCGATGACGCCGACGTTTTCTCGGTGATACAGACCATCTTTGGCGATGTCCTCAAGGTGAATTACATTGTGGACCCCAGTGTCAAGGGGAGGGTCAATTTCCGTTCCGTAGCGCCCGTTGCGAAAGAAGATGTTCTGCCTCTCATGGAAGTCATTTTGAGGCTGAACGGTATCGGCGTTGTCGAAGAAGGCGGCCTCTACAGGATCGTTCCTATTGCAGACATATCGAAGGAGCCTGCTCCCGTGGGAGTCGGGAGAGATTCGGGAAAGGTCCAGATTACAGGAAAGGCACTGGTTCAGGTAGTGCCGGTGAAGTATGTCCAGTCCTCGGAGATGGTGCGGGTACTGACCCCGTTCCTCTCAAAAAATGCGGTGATTATCGACGTGCCCAAGAGCAATTACATCATCATATCCGACACCGATGCCAACGTGAGGCGGTTACTCCAGCTCGTCGATATCTTCGACAGCGAAGCGCTGAAGCAGATCACTCCACAGGTCTTTGTTTACGCTGTTCAGAACGGCAAGGCAAAGGACGTTGCTGCCTTGCTTCAGCAGATATTCCTCGGTGCAAAGGCGCCGGCAGGTGCAGCCAAACCGGCGACAACACCACAACCGAGACCGGGACAGCCGGCTCAGCCTCCAACCGGTCAGCCTCAGGTATCTATGGGTCAACCGACGGGAGAAGCCCTTGTCTCAGAGTCAACAAGGATAATCGCCGACGAGATTACAAACTCCATCATAATCCTTGCGACGCCTGAAGACTATGCACTTATGGCTGATACACTGACGAAGATCGATATAGCGCCGAGGCAGGTGATCATCGAAGGACTCATTGTCCAGGTAACTCTGACTGATAACCTCAGTTTCGGAACGACGTGGTCATTCAGTACCGATGTCAATATAAGCGGGTTGAAACCCTTCAAAAACCCGATCAACCTCAACGGGGACGTTACGACGGGTCAATCTGTGGACTCCTCCGGCAATTTAGTGCGGCCTTCAGGAGGAGGGTTCACATTTGTGGGCACGGACCCGACCGGTACTGTCAGGGCCGTCATTAGTGCCTTAGAAGATCAATCGAAGGCGAAGGTCCTGGCAGCGCCTCATATCCTTGTATCCGACAACCGGGAGGCGAGGATCCAGGTGGGATCTCAGATTCCGATCGCTACATCAACGAGCGCTCAACCGACTGCAACGACCGTAGGCGGTGTAACTACGACAACTACAACGGCCGTCGTCGCCACTTCTACGATCCAGTACAAAGACATAGGTATCATCCTCAAGGTGAAACCCCAGGTGAATGACAGCGGGCTGATTGCCCTCGAGATATCACAAGAGATATCTTCTATAGGGGGGAGCGTGACTGTCGGAGGCCTTCCCGAAATCACTATCAATAAGATAGAGGCGACAACGAATCTTGTAGCACAGGACAAGGAGACGATCGTTATCGGCGGACTCATAAGGGAAGATACATCAGCTGACAAGACTGGGATTCCCTTTTTGAGCAGGATCCCTATCATCGGTGCTCTCTTTGGTAACCAGAGTAATGTGAACACTAGAACAGAACTCATCATCCTTCTCACTCCTCGTGTTGCAAGGAACCAGCAAGAGGCGCGGGAAGTGACATCGGATTATCTCGACAGGTATAAGGCCACGACCAAGGATAAAGATATAGATGATTTCATACGCGAAAGAAGTGAAAGAGAACAGGGCGGCAAGGATGCAGGAAGCAAGGCTCCCAAAAACAGTACCCCCCAGCCATGACGAAGAACTCGCTTTGTTCGCAGTGTTTCAAAAAAAACACACCGGATACTAAAATGAACACAGTTTCCCGCGGCTTTCCCCGAAAAGAGGCTCAAAGAATCATGTCTTAGAGTATGGCCTGATTTTTGCTAGCTATTCATTAAGAAGTTTGCGCTTTTGCAGGAAATATGAAACAATGTTCATGAGCGGTATGGACCCACAGAAAGGCTTGACATACGGATTCTCTTTTAGTATATTTTTTTACAGGTTGGAAGTGGCTTGCGTAAGCATGATATAACTTTTGAAAGAGTCGCATTTACCTTTATTTTTTTCTTGATTATTTTTTCCGGATGTGCTAAAAAAGAGGCTATAAAAAGCGTAAGTGATGAAGAGGTTTTAAGAGGGCGGGTGACGGCTTACTGGAACCATAAAGTGAAAGAAGAGTTCGATAGGAGCTATGAGTACGAGGATCCTCTCTATAGAAAAAAGGTTGGTCTCGTGAATTACATCAAGAGCTTTAATACCGAACGCGCAGGATGGACGAATTCCGCGGTAGAAGGCTTGAAAATCGAGAACGAGTCTGCTATAGTTGATATGAAGTTGAGGGTCAGGATTGTCGTGAAGCCTTCGAAGAATCTTGAGCAGGATGTTTTATTAAAGGAGAAGTGGGTAAAGGTTGACGGAATATGGTACCATGTTCCGCAGCAGTTTATGGAGCGTCGGAGCACTCATTGATCGTTAGGTGTTCCTTGGTGATGCAGAAGCCTTTACCGGAAAAAACTAGAAAAAGGAGGTGATGGGGACAGGAGGCAATAAGCAGTTCTTGACATAGAGTGTTTTTTCTGTCTAGTGAATCGGAGAATTTTATCAAAAAAGGAGGAAGGTAAATGTCAAAGAAAGCAGTATTAATGGTTTTCGCGGTCATCCTGGTCGCCTTCGGCGCTGCATCAAGCGCTCTGGCTATCGATGGCCTGACGCCGGCTTTTCCGGCGTATGTGAACCCGGGCGGGCTCGGGGACTCCCTTATCTATGGGTATTACAATGTAAGAGGTAATGTTGACCTCTTCAACGTCGTGAATACCTCCGCAATAGACGGTGCAAAGGTGAGGGTTGTATTCAGGGCAGGCAAGAATAGTGAAGAAGTTCTTGACTTCAGTGTATGTCTCAGCAAGGGCGATGTCTGGACCGCATTCCTTACTGACAGCGGCTCCACAGCAGAAATATGCCCGGTGTTCGATACGGATACGGTTACGGCTCCTCAGATACCGGCGTCATGTAAGACGTTCCAGATACCTTCTGGTTCAAGCCTTACCGCCGACGACCTCAGGGAGGGCTATTTTGAAGTGCTCGGGCTGACATCGATCCCCGGGTATGACAAGAACAGTACCACCGCTAATGCTAACTGTATCAACGTCCCCGGCAATTGCATCAAGACAGAGGTGGACTGCGCAAACTGGCAGAGCACCACTGCGACACAGGGAACCCCAGCCCCTGTTTTTGATGTTCTCATGGGTAATAACACCATCATTAATCTCAGCACCCTCGCTACTTACAGCTACAATGCAACGGCTATCGCATATCCCACTGTTGCAGCTCCAGTCATTGATCCGGGACCGGGCCAGGAGGTGAGCCTCGTTGATGTCGACGTTATCGGCTGTGGAGTGGAGCTCAGCTTGGCGAAGACGGATCTCATTTCACCGTTTGACATCATCTCTGGTCTCGGCGCTGGTACCGAGGTGATCGTCACATTCCCGACGAGGAGGGCGTGTCACGCTTCTGCCACAATTCCTGGTGGTACCGACCTCGGCTTAGGCAATGGCTCCGGCAATCTCTTCACATGCAAGTCTTTCACGGACAACACGACTACAGGCGCCAACAAGAAATGCGCCGTATACGCAACGCCTGTTAGCGTTGTTGCTCGTGACGACAAGGAGAATTCCCTCAACATCCTTAACTTCTCACCAGCAGGTCAGTCCACTCTGCCGAACGAGGTCAATGTCCTCAATATTGGCGGCAGCAAGATATGGACGAGCACCCTCGAAGTCGGTGTTAGTGTCGGCTCCTTCCAGCTTGGCTGGGTGGATATCGATCTCACGAACAGCACCACGGCTCCGGATGGGTTACCGGCGCTTGGCTACACCACGCAGGCCCTTGTGGGCGGTAGTGTAAGCTATATGGTGCCGACAGCGTATAAATCACTCATACCTTAAACATATCACGGTTACGCACAAGAGAGGTGAGGGATATTTCCCTCACCTCTCTTTTTTTTCTCTCACTAAACGATTTTCATGGAGTGTCAAAAAAGGTTAATTGGCTGCCGGTTTTTGGCACTCTTTTCGGAGGGAAGACCCTAGTCATTTGGAGGGGAAACGTTGATTCAGAGTTAAAATCAATGTGTTGTTCCGTATTGACCGCATCACAAGTCTCCGTTAGTATCTCGCATGGAACTTGCTCTGTTATTTTTATTATGTTTATTTCACAATTACGTTACAGCTTGAATTATGATTAAGGATTCACTTAATATAGAGAGGGTTACTTATCAGAACGAAGCATCTCGCATGAAGGAGGAAAAGATGAAAGCAAAAATGATTCTGCTTTCGGTAGTGATGGTGGCCGCTTTTGCGGCAAATGCGATGGCACAGGGCCTGACCATTCATTTTGGAGATGGAAAGACAATACCCTTTACGCGTACAGGTTCAATGACAGTTGATGATGCCGGAAATATCGATTTATCAGTCTCGGACCCGGTACCTGCTGGTGGCAACCCGGGGACGCTGTCACTTTCCCTCAGTCCAAATTCACTTCCCGCAGCAACGCAAGGCATTCAATATAGTCAGTCCGTGACGATGTCTGCGTCCGGTGGCAGCGGCTCTGGCTATATCTATGGCTGCTCAGGGTCTGGTGTTGCGGGGATAACGGCATCGGCGAGCGGTTCAAACGGTTCACCATGTGTCATAAGCGGTACCCCGACAGCGACCGGCACATACACTGTCAGTTTCAATGTCATGGATTCATTAGCCGCTCAAGCTGCAAACTCCGTATCTTTTAACGTCAATCAGTCCGGAGGCGGGAACACCGGCGGCGCTACACTGCTCGCCGAGGGACCCAAAGTCAGTATGCAGATTGCCGCCTCGGGGGAGAACGATTTTTATTTTACCCTTAACAGGGCCGTTAGCATGGTTCAGGTCTATATCACGACGATGGACTGGCAGACAAATCAGGATCTGCTGGTAAGCGACGTGGCACAGCCGTCATGCAGTGTTGCAGTGGGAAGCTATAGTCTACCTCCCAGTCCTGCTCCCTGGTATGTTGTGACAGCATCGAGCAACGAAACGGTCAGCATTAGAAAGAGCTTCTCCGCGGGCACGACAATCTATGTCACTGTCTGCAACCGCTCAAACACAGCGGGAAGTTACGCGATTTACTGGAAGGGATATTAAGGACGATGTTTTTTTCTGAACTATACCTCTGAAGAGTTGCGGTTGAAAGAGATTAACTAAAGAGGGGCGCTCAGCCCCTCTTTTTTTGTCTTTCTACGTCACAATCGTCTGCCCTTCGCCATGATCCTTTATTTGAAAAATGAAGGCACGATTTGCTATCATGTCCGCATCGCCACCTCAGCAATCTCTTCATACCTTTGAGGAGACGTCAAAAAAAGAGTCTGTAAAACGAGGAGGTTTTTTATGAACAGAGTAATCGGAGCAACCGTTGTGCTTTTCGTTATGCTGTGCGCTCAGGCATTCGCCTCGGATGATACGGTCCTCGCCAAGGTAGGTGACAAGACGATCACCATGGCGGATTTTATGAGGATCGTCGGATATTATGATGAAGATAAACAGAAGCTCTTGGAGCATCAGCCGTCTTACAAGATAGTGATCCTTAAGAGGATTGTACAAGGCATGGTTATCGCTCAGATTGCCAAAGAAAAGGGATTCGACAAACGGCCTGATGTGAAGGAACAGGTCGAATTACTGGTCAATGATTTTATCTCATCGGATTTTCTTAAAAAAGAGATCCTGGAGAAGATAACCGTCACAGAAGACGACATGCAATTGTACTATAAGACCCACAAGGAAGAGTTTACGACACCCGCTATGGTGAGGGCGCGGCACATCTTGATTCATGTCGACAAGTCGGCGTCCAATGACATGAAGGAGAAGGCAAAGGCAAAGGCGGAGGATATCTTGAGAAAGATAAAGACAGGGGAGGACTTTGCAAAACTCGCTGCCGAGTTCTCAGATGACCCGGGCTCTAAAACAAACGGTGGAGACCTGGGCTTCTTCCCGAAGGGGAAGATGATGCCCGATTTTGAGAAGGTTGCATACTCTCTGAAACCAGGCGAGGTAAGCGATGTCTTCGAGACACCATTGGGATATCATATCGCAAGAGTCGAAGAGAAGAAAGAGTCAGTCATCGAGCCTTATGACAAGGTGAGAGATAAGGTGAAGGACAAACTCTTGGCTGATTTCAGGAAGGCACGCGCAGAGGAATTCCTCGATAAGGCTATGAAAGAAAACAATGTGGAGTTGAATCTCGAACCTCTTTTACAAAAAAAATAGTATCTTTGCCTCTTCTCATTGATAATTGGTGCCCCTGCAAAGCGTGAGTGACCTTCGTTTTCCCTTTCCTTTTTTAAGATGATACAATGAAATAAAATGTATGGGTCGGGGAAAGAATAAGAAAATAACGCCTGACGCGAGTCAGGCAGGATCCAATAAGAACCGGTTTTTTGCAATCGCCCTCGTATTCATTTCCCTTTGCATCGCCTATTCAAATTCCCTGAACGGCACCTGGGCCATGGACGATTTCTATGTGAACAGGGCCTTTGGAATTCACGATATCCATGACATCGTCGGCTTCAGGAAGGTCACCTATATAACGTTCCTCCTGAATCACTATGTCGCACCTTTTACCCCCGCCAATCTGAGACTCTTCAACATCTTCATCCATTTCCTCAATGCCCTTTTTCTGTATGTGCTCGCCTACAAGACAATACTGCTCAGCCTCAGGGTACGTGGCGAGACACTAAAAGGAACGGAGAGAGGTGAGGGTAACGGAGGCGACTCTTTACAGGGGAGGCTCGCTTTCTCTGTTGCCGCACTCAGCAGTATCGTTTTTGCCCTCCATCCGATCAATATCAATGCCGTCTCCTACATCGTCCAGAGGGCAGCCTCCCTTGCAGCGCTCTTTGTGCTCCTCTCGCTCCTCTGCTATCTTTGGGCGACGCTATCGAGGAGAACAGGGGTTGCTCTTCTGTTGTATGCCCTGAGCGGATTCATGATCGTCTCCGGCATTCTGTCAAAGGAGAACGCTGTCATGGCTGTGCCTCTCATTATGCTCTACGATTATATTTTCCTCTCGAACTTTGACCGCAAGGTTTTCTTAAAGAGATTTGCCATTATCTGTGGTATAGGGGGAGTGGCCATCGGACTGAGTTCGTACTTCATGAAGTTTCACTTCACCGTCGGCCAAATAATCGGGTTTCTCATGAATCCGAATCAGCCCCTTAAGGAAACGGGATGGATGGCTGTCGATGTTTATTGGACACCCATCCAGCATATCCTTACGGAGTTCAGGGTCATCTCGAGGTATATCGCTTTGATTCTTTTCCCCCTTCCCCAATTCTTTGTCTTTGACTGGTGGGGGTTCCCTGTATCGAAGGGGTTGACAGAGCCGATAACCACGGTAGCGTCAATGATCTTGCTGATGGCGCTTACGATTCTTGCAATAGTGCGAATGAAGCGTTATCCCTTGCTCTCCTTCGGGGTCCTCTGGTATCTCATCGCACTCTCACTCGAGAGTTTTGTTGCCCTCGGTTCTGACCTCTATTTCGAGCACAGGAACTACCTCCCGGTGTCGGGGCTGTTTATTGGGATCTTCGGGCAGATATTCGTATCGTGGAAGAAGACGTTTAGCGACAAGACACTATGGACGATGATGGTCGTTCTGGCCATGATCCTTGGATCCCTGACGTTCTCAAGAAACACGGTCTGGAAAGACTCGCTGAGTTTGTGGCAGGACAGTCTCAGAAAAGCCCCCTCAAATGTCAGGGCCATGATGGCTGTAGGGAATGCATACCTGAAGGTCCCTGACTTTGCGAAAGCCAAGAAGTATTATAACGAGGCTGTCAGGACAAGCATCGAAAACAGGTGGCTCTCTTCTTTCAATGCTGCCGTTTTCCGGCTGGGGATGGCCTATTTATTCGAAAAAAACCTCGCGGAGGCGAGGAAGCTTATTGATTCAGCAAAGGCACAGATCGATTCTTACAACCTCAGGATCCTCGAAGGTTTTTACAAGGCCCTCAGTGGCAGACTTGATGAGGCCCTGGAGAATTACAACAAGGTCTTGCCTGAAACATCAGGCGTCGACAGAGTTGTTGTGCATGAGCTTAAGGGTGACGCGTACAGAGAAAAGGGGATGTGGGACGCTGCGATCGAGAACTATAACAAGGTGATCGCGCAGGACCAGAGTTTTGCATCTGCCTATTACGGCATCGGCATGGCGTATCTCGGCAAGAGAAATATTGCTTCAGCCCTTGAATACATTGATCGGGCATTGTCTCTCGAACCTAACAATATCCTCGCCCTTTCCGACAAGGCCGATCTCATGCTTATCACAAAGAAGGCTAGGCCTGAAGAGGCGCTTCTTTATGCCCAGAGGGCAATCTCAAAGTCCCCGCCCTTTTATCAGCCCTATCTGACTATGGGAGCGATCCTTACGATCCTCGGAAGGGAGAAGGAGGCGGATGATTCCTATAAGAAGGCCGTGGAGCGCAAAGCGCCGGACTATATGGTACCCCTCAGCAGGGCACGGGCATACTACATAAAGGGCGATCCTGAAAAGACCAGGTATTATCTTTCGGAAGTCCGTAAATACCGGCTGCCCGAGAATGTCAAAGCCATGCTGCAGCAAAACCAGCCCTGATGAGGATTCATAGCGTCTTCATGATTTCCTGATAAGATCAAGCTGTGTAAAAGAGTTGCGTCGAGAAGGAGGTGATGAAGCTTATCGCATATGTTTATGTAAGAGACACGCAAGGGAGAGAAAGGGGTAGGGTACAATATTCATGTATCTATGAAAGGAGATCAAAGAAATGAAAAAGCTCGCTTTGATACTTTTCGCAATTTTTTCGATTGCGGTCTTGATTTCTTCGAACACTGAGGCAACCACATTTGAAGCCGATTCTCCAGCCACTGGGGATTTCATGTTAGTATTCAGCGCAGCAAGCATCGATGGGTACAGTCATGCTGTTGCAACCTTCAACAATGTCGATAACACCGCCTTTGCCGTTGTACTCGATCCGTACGGCGTGCCTGATTCTGTTCCCTATGGATATGCCTATCTCTTTGCCGACTACTACTATCATCAGCTCTGGGGTTCAAACGACGGAGTGAATTGGTATGTAATTGGAAGTATTTAAGAATAGTGCTTTCACAGGGGGATAGATATCCCCCCGATCATGGTTACGTATTATTACTGCGGCAAGTAGATACTCTAAAAGCCCTCATTCCTGCAAGCGAAGTGCGTCGGGAACTCTCCTGAAAACGAAGAGAGATTCCGGACAAGCCGGAATGACAAACTGCAATACGTTTTATATATTCAACTGCCGGAGTAATATTATCTTCCTCGTCTAAAGAAGTCGAGGAACGTCTTCCGTGCGTCTTCCGATGATGCAGGCTGTCCTGGTTGTGCAACAGGCTGAGCCGGCTGAGCAATGGGTTGTGCCGGTTGTGCAACAGGTTGTCTCGGCTGTGGAGCAGGCTGGGGTTGGACCTGAGGAGGCGCCTGTGCCGCTGGAGGGAAAGGTTGTTGTTGCGGCTGTCCTGGAACTGTCCCAGGCTGCTGAGGGGCGCCGGGAGCAGCAGGAGAGCCTTCCCTTGTCTTCGGTTTCATCGACTCGTTCAGTTGCACCGTCATGGTTTCCTCTCCCCTCACCATAACAACCTTCGTCGCCTCGATCTCCTTCAGGGTGAAGCCGCTCAAGGTGTCACCCTTCTTCAGGGATATCTGGCGCTTGCCCCGTCCGGCAGTCGTCTGAGGCGCTTTCTTGTCTTCCATATAAGCCACGACAGTGTCGCTTGTTATCAACGTTCCGTAAAGCACGAATTCCGGCGTCGGAAGGGGCTGCACCGGGGGCTTGTCCACAGGTATCTTTCTATCCGGGTGGAAGAGGTTCTGCTCTCCTATGATCACGTAATCCTGCGGTGAAGGGGCCTGACTCTGAGGATGGGTTTCCTCTTTTGCCGTCTCAGACTTCTTTGCCGGTTGAGCCGTATATCTGACGTTCATGTTGAACAAGGGTGGAACAATATAGCCGGCGCACGTGATGACGACGATCATGAGGACAATATTGAGGACAGTCAGATTTCTCGTTAGAATGTGCAAAAGGCGCATATCATTTCCCCGCCGTCAGCGCCGCAACGTCTAACTTTACGGTAAGTTCCTTCGGTTCCCGGTAGTTCCTTACCCTCGAGTCAACCTCTTTCACAACGAGGTATGGCGTCCGTGTCTCGATGGAGTAAAGGATGTCGCTCAGGGCCCTCGGATCGGGAAGAACAATGTCTACGCTGACGCTCACGATCTTGAATTTTCCGAGGTCCTCGGGCTTGCCGACACGCTCGCTCGATATCGTCCCCCCCCGGCCCATGACGATGCCTCTTACTCCGTCCTGCAGGGACGCAGCAGCGAGCGACAGGGTTTGGCCCTCTATGAGTTTCGAATCATCAGCAGCCCTCGTATCTTTCAGCGAGGCAAGTTTCTTCTCTAGCTGGGGTTTTTCCGCTATAAGGGCGGTGTATTTTTCAAGGGTCCTTATCTTTATCGCCTCGCTGTCCTTTATCGAGCCCATTTCAGTCCGGACCAGCACGTATCCGTACTGGTATATGACAAGTCCGAGAAGCAGGGCCATAACAGGTATGGCGAACTTAAGAGACCTATTTCTTTCCATTTTTTACGGTTGTCCCCTCGGCCTTTTTGATGCCTTCGATCTCCATCTTGATGATAAATCTATCGGAGTTCATCCTTGCGTCCCTGAAGGTCGGAGATGCAAACTCGGCCTTCTTGAAGAAAGGCGATGCCTCGAGCTTCGGCAGGAGTTCTGTTGCCGAACCTGCGTATCCCTCAATTTCAACGTTTGTCTCGGTGATCCTGACCCGCGTGAGCCATGACGTCTTCGGAAGGACCGTTGTAAGCTCCTTGAGGATATTCAATGCCATCGGCCTGCTCTCCTTGAAGGCCGCTATCGTCGAGATATCGGTGTTAAGGGCGTCGATCTCTTTTTTCAGGTTCTCAACCTTCCTTGCCTCATCTTTCTTCATGCTGATCTGACGGTCAATATCTTCGAGCCTCTTACCTTCAATCTGGAAGGGAGTTACCATATAGGCGATCAAGAGGGCGATGACTGTGATGAGAAGGATAATCGTAAATCCTACGGGCGCCTTCGATCTCTCATGACGTCCCATGGAGAAGAGATTCAATCCCCTCGATTTCGGCCACAGTGAGTCGACCATCCCTCCGAGAGAGGCGTAGGGGATATCTCTCTGTGACCCCGGGATCTTCAGGGCAGTCTCATCGAGGAGCGTGATCGGCAAAGACGCATGGAGTTTCAGCAATTCCTTCAATGAAGGGCTCTTATCTCTGAGGAGAAGAATGACACGGGGGTCTCTTCCTTGCTGTTTCGCTGCATTGGTTAAGGTCTCGATTTCGCTTACGACGACATCAACCTTCGACTTTTCGTCGGCCCCCGCAAAACTGTCAGTCATCACTTCCGTCAATGCCCCCTCTGAAAAGAGCGCCCCTTCGTAGCCGTCCGCGCGAACCTCAATGAAAATCAGATCCCTCTTCTGCTCTCCATAGTGCAGAAGGGCCCCCATTCCGGAAAGATTGACTATCAACCTGCTGACAGTCAGTCCCTTTTCTTTCAAGGCGTTTAGATAGGGGTTTATCAGGTCGGCCTTTGCCGCTATGATCAACAGGGTGAGTTTGCCGTCAGTTTCCTTCAGTATCCCGAAGTCATAGTAGGCCTCTTCAGCTGCAAAAGGAGTCAGACGGTCCAGTTCGTACGAGACCACCTCAGGGAGGGTATCTCTCACAACAGAGGGCATCTCTGCAGTCCTGATGATTGCCCATGCCTTAGGTATGCTGAGCGTTATTTCTGCCTTCGTTGCCCTCAAGTCACTGACGGCAAGTGCAGCCGAAGATGCAAGCTCCTCGGTTTGCGGGAATCCCGTCCCGTCAAAAGATTGCCTCTTATACCCGTTCAGTTTTAACCGGGAGAAAGACCGTGAGCCATAGGAAACAGAGACCTCTGCCCTTTCGACAGCAACACAGACGCTCTTCTTGGCTGAGATTGCGTCATGGGCAGGGCTGAAGGTGAGGAGCCGCCAGAGAGGCTTCCCCATTCCCTTCAATCTTGCCGTTGAACCGGAGGCAAGCAACGAGAGTTTCTTGATCGATAATGCCTCACTCATGGGCCACCTTTGCCGGGCTCTTGTAAGAGAGATAACTGAATTTGTTATTGCTCTCGATGAATATTGTCGCTTTGATGGGATGCCCCGTCTTCTCTGTTCCCTTATACCCAACTGCCTCAATGCTGAAGGAATTCGAAATAACGGGCAAGAGATACAACTGACTCTGCTGAGGGAACCCCGGGATCTCGTTGACACCCATGATCTCCTTGTCCTGTCGCATGGCTATGATCGCGTCGGCAAGCTCAGGCGTCATCCCGGGGACCGCCGCCATAAGCTCCTTCGAAGCTGCATTGACATTGATCTTGTCCCCGGTGCCGGGACTGATGGTGATGAACTCGATCAAGCCCTTCTTCTCACCGTCTCCATAAAGGATCTGGGGTGTAACTCCCTTCACGAGCAAGAGTTCTTCCAGGGTGTCGAAGTTTGCATTTTTTGCCTTGTAGGGGTTCGGAAGAGACATGTAGTAATCGCTCTCAGCGCCGTTCAGCCTGCGCAGATCGTCAGCGTCTTTCCAGTCGAGTATGGAATCCACAATCGTGTCCACGTCTTCGTCGCCCACCCCGAGATTTGTCAGAAGTTGTTTTAATATTATAGCATTTGCATCATTCATTGTGTTTATGTTGAACTTCCCTGACTCGTCCATGATGCTGACCGTGTAGTATCCGTCACCGAAGTTGTCGGAATAGGGTGTCCCGTCCGTTTTCCAGACCTCCATCCCCTCGAGCAGTCCCTGGGGCTGGCCCTTGTTAACCCTCCGGTAAAAGGTCTCAGCGATGCCCCGCTCGATTCCCGCCTCGGCAATAAATCTCTTCTGTATCCCTTCCTTGAACGATACGGTCGCTTGGGTCTCGGTCCGTGTTATGAATGAGAATGAAAGGACGATGACCATGAGGACCGTCATGACCCATAATACAAGGAGAAGGGCTATGCCCCTTTCTGTCCTTTCATGCATGTTATCTCGCCACCGGCAGGGGCTGAGACCCTGTCAGCGTTGGCGTGAGGGTCCCTCTTGTCCTCATAGGGATGATCACCCCGAGTTCTTTCCTTCCGTCAGTAAGGTTGAGACGGATACTCTCGGGGATGCTGTTCGTATCTGTCCATTTGTCTGTCCATTTCCCTGTCTCGTCAGTAGGCTCTTTGTAGAAGTAGTCGAAGGAGATATCGTCATGAGGGGTCAGAAGGGTTGTCGCTGCGCCGCCCGCCAGTCCGACGATATTCTCTGACACCGCCAAGACCTTCTTCCCGTTCGCGTCGGTCTCCACCGTATAGGTGACGGTCACATAGCCCTTCTTCCCCCCCCAGATGGAGTAGTTCGTCGAGAATTGGAGGGAGTCCTTCGTACCCGTGAAGGTATATTTCTTGATGCCGTCGTCATCAAAGGTGAGGGGAATCTCAGACTGGATCTGGTAGTCGATAATATTCATGGATGACCTCATCCTTTCAAGAGACTCTATCCGTTTCTCTCCGGTGTCCACAGACCTGAATCCGAGCCTCATAGCGGCGGCGACAATGAGGATGATCACCCCGATGATGGCAATGGAGACGATCAGTTCAAGGAGCGTAAAGCCCCTCTGCCGATCGCATTTGTAGTTCCGCATCACAGCCTCATATCTTTTTCTCAACGGTTTTCAGCGTCCGCAAGGTTATCGCCCTTTCCTGTGTCCCCTTGGCCCAGGTGACTGTCACGACGATCTCGAGCAGCTTTACCTGCAGGTTCTCTGTCCTCTCTTTCATCGCCTCCGAGACCGAGACGTCAATTCTGTAACCATCCTTTGTCCTGTCGGTCGATGATTTCTCAGTGAGTTTCTCATCAGCGAGGACCTCTCTCATCGCAGCATTGGCCTTAAGGCTGGCAGAAAGGTAATCCTCTGACGCAGCGATCGCCCTCAGATCTGCAGAGAAGAGCTGGAAGATAAGGGCCACAGCTGTAGCCAGGAGGGCAATGGAAACGAGGACCTCGAGGAGGGTGAAGCCTGCCCGGGAATTACGCCTCGCAGCAAAGGGATCGAGAGCCCCATGGTCCCCCAAACGGTTATTCAAAATGGTGAAGCGTGGTCTCTGTATCATCGCTACTTTATGATTACCGACCCGACGATGGGATCGGTCTCTATGCTTATTGACTGCTTCTTACTCGATAATACAATCGTCCCGCCCTCAATGGCGCCGGCGCCGTCGAATTGTATCTGGTATTTCCCCTTGTCGATCTCGCCGGATATCCCGTCGAGGATCTTCACGGCAATATCGTTGGGGATGCCTCTGTTCCCCTTGCCTTCAAGGCCATAGAATTTCGAGTCCAGGTCTATGGTCACGATCTCC
>DASRZP010000139.1 GCA_035686305.1 Thermodesulfovibrionales bacterium
GCAACTATACCCCCGAAAAAATATCCCTATATCCTGTAAGAAGACCGGAAGATTCTTATCGAAGCGCCATAATCGGCGCAGCGGCTTAGCTCTTCACGCGTCATTCATCAACTCGCGCAGATGAATGACGCTTACTCGCAAGAAACCGATTCAAGAAATCGAAATTGTTGCGGACTTCAGGAAGGAGCAGAAAAAAAATGGTCCATGCTTTCTGAGGTCTTTCCATCGCATAGTTCAGGACACATCACTCATCTACGAAGAAATAGTGTTTGTCGCAACCTTCCTTCCTCCTGCCAATAAACATGGTATAAAGAAGGTAAGATTGGTAAGGCAGAAGAACTTGCTACTTCCCGGGTCACAGAACCCTTGTTACAGCCTGTTCCCTGCCTCCCTGAGCCATGATAGGATGATTGGGCCGGAGAGCCCTGGTAATGCGGGAGGATTGGTGGGGAGGCACACCCTGTCTTGTCGAAAGGTGAAACAAGGAGGTGGGGCCATGCCAGAGCTTTTCGTAGGGGTCGATGTAGCCAAGGACGTGTCTTCGGCACAGGGGATTGATGGTCACGACGAAGGACGCTTTTCCCTGAAATTTACGATGGATTCAGAAGGGTCATACAGCTGTGGAAGGCAATTGTAGAGCACAGCAAAGACCTCTCGGAAGTCCTTGTCGCGGTTGAATCCACCGCTTGCTACCACATCAACCTGTATTCCTTTCTTATTGCAAAAGGGATTTCAACTGTAGTGATCAATCCGCCATCGATTGCAAACTTCACGAAGCTTTCCCTGAGAAAGACCAAGGCTGACAGAAAAGACGCCATGAGTATCGCCCAGTTTCTTCTGGTGCACCAGGAGACTATCAGCCAATTGTCATTGTCCCAGGAACTTCAGGACTTTCGTGACATTGCCAGGGAGCGGGAATCTGTAGGCAACATGCTTATCGCTCATAAGGTCGAAATCAAGCGATTGCTTCAGACCACTTTCCCCGAGCTGGAGCGAATCAGAAAGAGCCTATCTTCTTGCCTTCGAAAAGGCAAAAATGTCGTTGGTTATATGACAAAATATCGGCTGAATCCTGCTCCCTATTTCACTGCGCTTTTTGGTTGTTTGTCCTTCTTCTCTTTTAGATCTTTTGCGTGTTTGATCGCCTTCTGTTTCCGGTCCTTGTCTTTGTCCTTTTTGCCGCCCTTGTCTCCCACTGTGTGCCTCCTTTGGTCTCGCAGCTATATTCTCGCCGCGAGGACCGAGTGCGAAAACGCTATGGATCGATACTGTTCCCTATGATGAATGCTACCAAGAACATGAACCGAAGGCAAGAGTGGGATAGCTATTCAGCTGATTTTAGCATACCGAGGTTTTGAGGAAATCCTTCAGGTCGCTCCCGATATCCGCCCTGGCCAAGGCATATTTTATAACCGCCTTCAGGTAATTCAATGGATCTCCCGTAGTCAGCCATTCTCCGTTATCCACCTCCTTGGCCAAATCCCCCCACGTTCAACATACTGACGAATTGCATCAACGATCCAGAGCTCATTGTCTTTGCCGAGCGGAAGTTCTCTCAGAATATCGACGATATCCTGATTCAAAATCATCCGCCCGAAATCCGCCAATTGGGACGGTGCCTCATCAATGGACGGTTTTTCTATAATATTTTCGATTTTCGAAGAGTCAGGACGCAACTTTACAATCCCATAGCGGTTCACCATCTCTCGTTCGACTTTCTGCACCCCGATCATCAGGTGGCCATGGCCCTGATAATCCTTTATCATCTGTTTAGTGAACGATACCTTGGATTGCACAAGATCATCACCCCAAACATATATAAACGGTTCGTTGTGGACCAGGCTGGCGGCAGACAGTACCGGCGTACCGTTGCCATAAGGCCCTTTTTGCCTGACGTAAACGAAATTAGCCATCTCGGAAATCCGTGTTACTTCCTCAAGCTGTTTCAGCTTTCCCCCTTCTCTTAATTCATTGGCCAGTGCCCAGTTGTGATCGAAGTGGTCTTCCAGGGGTTTCTTATCCCATTTTGTCACCAGGATAATGTCCTGTATCCCGGCTTCCACCAATTCCTCGACAACCAGCTGAATAATCGGCTTATCCACGATCGGCAGCATCTCTTTGGGCATAGTCTTTGTTGCCGGAAGGAATCTCGTCCCCGCACCGGCTACTGCGATAATCGCTTTCTTTATCGTTGGCATGGGTCTCATATTGCCTCCTTATTTTGCTAGTGTAATGAGTCATAAATAGCTGACAATTGGAAAGATGGCAGCTATGATATATTATGCATTTGGCCCCACCCATTTTGCTGTCTTCCGCGGAACGGTCGAAGCTAATTGTTTGGGCGCGCGCAACAAGCCTGCCTGTTCGCCTCGTGCAGCGCGCGCGGATCGTTACCATGACGGCTGAAGGCATCACGAATGAGGATATCGCACGACAGTTGGAGATCTCTCGGCCGACCGTCCAATTGTGGCGGGAGCGATTCCTCGCCCTGCGAATGGCTGGGCTTGAAAAGGATGCTCCACGCCCCGGCCGTATCCCAAGTGTTTCGGAGAGCAAAGTCCGTGCAGTTGTCGAAGCCACTCTGCATACCAAACCGCCTAATGCGACCCATTGGAGCACACGCATCATGGCAAAGACACAAGGGCTCAGCCAATCCACGATCCGCCGCATTTGGAAGCAATATGGCCTCAAGCTCCATCTTATCCGGACTTTCAAGGTCAGCTGCGACAAGCACTTTATCGAGAAGCTTTATGACGTTGTTGGACTTTATCTCAATCCCCCGGACAAGTTCTTGGTTCTCTCCGTCGACGAGAAGAGCCAAGTCCAGGCTCTTGATCGAACCCAGCCGGGTCTTCCAATGAAGAAGGGTCGCTGTGGGACCATGACGCACGACTACAAACGCAACGGCACGACCACCTTGTTCGCGGCGCTGAATATGCTTGACGGGAAAGTCATCGGTGACTGCATGCCCCGGCATCGGCATCAAGAGTTCATCCGGTTTCTCAAGAAGATTGACACCGAGACACCAGCCCATCTTACCCTGCATCTCATCGTGGACAACTACGGGACTCACAAGCACCCGCGTGTCAAATCCTGGTTACGACGGCATCCGCGCTTCCATCTACATTTCATCCCAACATCGAGTTCTTGACTGAACATGGTCGAGCGGTGGTTTAGGGACTTGACGGACAAGCGCATCCGCCGAGGCAGCTTCCGCAATGTACGCGAACTCATCGTTGCGATCCGAGAGTACCTGGGAAATCACAATCAGAATCCTCACGTGTTCACGTGGAGTGCTTCCGCTGAGAGCATCTTGGTCAAAGTAGCCAAATGTAAAGAAGCGTTGGACTCACTACACTGATATGTATTAAACCTGTCAAGAGCGTATTTTCTTACTTACCTCTTATATGACCTCCTTGGAGAATGTGCACTTTGGACAGAACAGCAGCAATAAACGACGGTAGATCACTC
>DASRZP010000140.1 GCA_035686305.1 Thermodesulfovibrionales bacterium
GCCCTCTTTTGTTCAGGAGTGAGCGCTGCATAGAGTGCCTTCACATCCTCATAAGAGGGGTCGATACACTGTGCCTCATAGAATCTTTCCTGCAGGTCATGAGGAAGCCGGGTATCGGCGAGTATGTCGCGGAGGTCGCCGGTGTCGCAAAGCATACGATGGAGCCCTTCCTCGTCACTGCCGAAGAAGTAGGTCTTGCAATCCTTCGAGACGAGGAAGGTCGAGGCACATCCCCCGGTGAGGACAGCTAAGATGCTAATCATCGCAGAGGTAAATATGCGCACGCAATGACATACCATCACAATGCCATTCGGCAGCTATCCCCTTGCCTTGAGCGCCTATCTGCCCAAATTCTCAATCCATGCACTCCATGAGTTGCCCTCCCTCGAATACATGATGCCGTAAGTGTGCCCGGGTTTTGCATCAAAGGTCAGGGTCATGTTGCTCATCGAGTATTTGTAGCTGCTCACGTTTGGATTGGGAGCACTGAAGGCATTATAGTACGTGATAGAGATGGTATGCGTTCCGGGCAGGACTGCTATCACACCCCAGTTCAGGGAGACCTCTTTTCCATCGAGCGAATTCACCCGGATAGGTTCATGGAATTCCAACGTTGCCACCTCATCAGCAGGCAGCTCGGGGCCAGGATACATCTTCAACACGGAGGGAGAGCAGCCCCAAAACGCCGCAAGCGCAACGAAAACAACCGCAATTCTTGACAAAACCTCGAACATCTTCCTTCTCCCCCCTTCGAGTTCCTCCGCAAAACATAACATTAAAAAAAGAAGAGACACGCCCATTCTGTGGAACCGACTAAAGCGACCCACTCTTCACATCCGACCGGATGTGGAGATCTTCTCCCCTCAGCAGGGCATATAGTTTATGTCGTAACCGTTTTTTGTAAACGCTCTCCGCAGGTCTCTTCTCTGCTCACTGCTCATGGATGCGTAAATCTGCCTTACCTTCTCCCCCGACCGTTCCGGGGAGCAGTTGTACTTATAGAGGTCATCCTGCAGTGTCTGATCAAAGTGCGTGTCTCTCAGCACCTTCTTGAGGTCGCCTGACTCGCAGAGCATTTTATAGTAATCGTTCGTCTTACTCCCAAGGAAATAGCCCTTTCCATCCTTGCTTACAAGGAAAGTCGAGGTACACGCCGCGAGAATCAACGCGAATAGGACTGTGCCCGGTCCCGACCATTTTCCCATCTGCACCTCCCTATATCTTGTGTAAGAGTTTTAGGACCCTCTCCTTTATGTCCGAGGAATCCCATTCTCTGGGGCCTATGAATTTCTCAACAATGAGCCCCTTCTTATCGATAAGAAAACTTGTCGGGAGACCGAATCCCGCGTACTCGTCGAAATAGACTTCCTTGTCTTTGTCCATGAGGACGGGAAAGCTGATACTCTTTGCCGAGAGAAAAGACCTCACAGGACTTTCTGATGTGTCAATGGAGATTGCCAATACCACAAAACCTTCAGCCTGAAGAGCGGCATAGAGTCTATTGAGAGAGGGCATTTCCTCCTTGCAGGGCCCGCAGGACGTTGACCAGAAATTGAGGAGAATCACCTTGCCCCTGAATTCCGCAAGAGTTGCTCTCCTGCCGTTGACGTCATCGAGTTCAAAGTCCGGGGCATATTTGCCGACTTCG
Source organism: Thermodesulfovibrionales bacterium (assembly GCA_035686305.1). Taxonomy (NCBI): domain Bacteria; kingdom Pseudomonadati; phylum Nitrospirota; class Thermodesulfovibrionia; order Thermodesulfovibrionales; species Thermodesulfovibrionales bacterium. Next base: position 1,649 of record DASRZP010000140.1, read on the forward strand.
GGAGAGACATTTCTTGAGCTTGTATCACCGGCTGCAAGAGAAAAACAAGAAAGCGAAATGATAAAACTGATACAAATGCGCCTGCCCAGGTAGGTCATGTTGTGCCACATTCACTGTCTCCTTTAACTTTTACCACTAAACGATATCTTCTGTCAAGAACGAGCGCCTCGAGACGATCTTCGACTTCAATGGCCAATTGTAAAGGCGGGAGGGGCGTTGCCCCTCCCTACAGGTTCAAAAGACTACGTCAAAGGTTGTGTAAATGTCGTGGGCATTCTTGACCGGTGCCAACAGCTGTGTGTTTTGAGGATTTGTGGTATTCAGATCGTTAATCCTTACCGGCGCCCCCACCCAGTTGTTGCTGCCGGTATAGTTAAAGCTATAGTACTGGTAGCCTATCCTCACATAGACATTGCCTCTTTTTGCAATCGGCTTCTTGTTCAGACTCTGGATGATATACCCTTCATAGACATTGCCGCGCGTGCCGAGCTTGCTTGTCCAGATATCATCTCCGGCCGGCACTATTCCGATCCAGTTTTTTGAGCCGTGGTTATACTCAAAACCGATCTTGGTGCCGGTGGAAACTATGTCGTATCTGCCGCCCAAGTAGATCGCTTGGCCGGTATGACTGTCCGTCTGGCCCGGTCCCTGGTTATTAAGCAATCCGAACCCGGCAGTCATGGGGGAACCGCCGTTGACGGAGAAGAAGGGCAGGGAGAAGAGATTGCCGTTGGGATGGGTGAAACTCACGGCCCCGGAAAGGAAGAGATTGAGATTGCCGAGTCCAAGGTCCCTGACTTTTCCCATGACTACGCCCCCGACCCAGTCTATGCCGCCGAGGTTTGTTTTCACCGGAGTGTGAACGGTGATAAAGCTGCCGCTCGGAGGACCGCCGGCCATAAGCCCGGTATCAACCTGCTGATCAAACCCGTCAGAGGGGGAATTGAAGATATTGAAACCGTGTTGCCACTGAACTTCCGCATGAAAGTCGTCAGTATCATAAGGAACGACATTAATACCGAGAAAATCGGTGTCCTGAACACTGTTCGTCGGAGTTCTGAAACCGCTGTCGAAACCCCTTCCGTAACAGAGTTTTGCATAGGCACCGGGCAGCCCATCAATGTCCGGCGCAACGCCAAGCGAAAGGCCGTCAAAGGCATAATCGACCATGATGTTCGGAATTCCCGCGGTCCCGATTTTCTCGGTGTTTTGTCTGAGGTTGCCGGGGATGCCGCCTGTGGACGGCCTTCTCCCGATAGAGAACCATACCGGTGCGCCGCCGATGTTGCTCCACGTGGCGTATGCGTAATCCACCCTGAGGGAATTGTCGTCCGGCACATGCGCGATAACTCCATCAAAAGGTCCGAATGCCCTATCGGCGAAAAAGTTCCCCTGGACAGGTGTTTCTGTCTCACTGCCCCAGACCTTGTACATAACGAGACGGGCCTTGACCTGGATGTCCTCTACCGGCCGAACCTTCAGGTTTAAGCCAAACCGGTTCAGCAAGAGGGTGTCGTTCTTTGCCGTATACCCAGGGATCCCCGTAGCGAGAAAAGTGGTCGTCGCGCCTGGCGCGGGAAAATTGGGGATCTGGATCGGCGAGAAAATAGGGTTGAGAGCGAAGGGGTTATACTGGACATAGTCATGTATATTCCCCCTGAGAGAGTCGAACCGGAAACGGTAATCGCCCCCGATTTCGAACCACGACGGACCAGCGGCTTTCTCGGCTTTTTCCTCGACAACCGTGATCCGCTCCTCCTTCTGAGCCTCCTGCTTCTTCATCTCTTCCATCTGCTGCTTCAGCTTGTCGAGCTCTTTGGAGAGAGCATCGATCTTCATCATGAGGTCTTCCTGAGTGGCAGCAAAAGAAGTAGCGGGGAGAAGCAGGCAAAGCGAGAGGAGAAAAACTAGGCATTTCTTCATTATCACATCACCTCCTCTTGATTATTTCTTAAAAAGATAGCGGAAAAAGACGCTTATGTCAAGAGAAATTTCGCATCTGCGCAACAGTGACGCCATCTTTAAATCTTGTGATTACTGGAATTTATAGGTTGTCAAAGTTTGAACTTGACAGTTTCCGTGAGCTCAACAAAGTTTCACGTAATGGGAAAAGGAAGCTGGCTGCTTTCAGCATATTAACAGTCTCAAAATAATATTTACAGATGTGCTCCCTATTATTGGTCATGCCCGAGATCCTTAGTCGGGCATCCATTCTGTTCAAAGTGGATTCCCGCCTTCGCGGGAATGACGGCCAAGAATGTGCAGACTATTA
>DASRZP010000141.1 GCA_035686305.1 Thermodesulfovibrionales bacterium
TGAAAAAATGATCTACCGAACCAAGCCTAGGCTGTAAAAGTCAAGTCTCCACTTATGGGACACCTCATGACTGCCAATTAATTCCATTGGAAACCATGCCGGTTCTTGATCAGTTAGCCAAGAAGAATATCCTTCCTGAAATCAAGCCTGTGGCTTTTTTACCACATATGCCAGGTTACTTTTGGAACTTAACGCTGGACAGGCAATGATGATGCGCGATGTACCCCTCCTAATAAACAAAAAGGGCTGAGGGCGAAGACGTGACTTTCCATAAATAACGCACTGCTCAAATCCTTCAAAGCGAGAAGTACCACCAATAACACACAACAGAACTCCTTTGGTGTAAGCTGATCGATAGTGGCGAGAATATCAGAAGGGTAGCCGAGCTGTTGGGACATTCAGGCATGAACACCACGATGAGGTATCCCGCTATCAAGGATAAATCCAAAATAGACGCGGTTAATAGATTGTAATTGAATTTCTTATTTTATCTTTTCGCGGGGTTGGACAACAATAACCTTAATCCCACCCCTTCTACCAAGAATTTTGTCTTACCCCGGTATTTTTTGTATAATTGATGTTAAAGATTGATGTTGAAGGAAGAATAGAATATTTAACCTGTTGGGAAAGATACCCATTAATTTAGAGAATCGGCGTGAAGGTAAGAGGGAACAAAATGGCTGCAAGGAGAAAGAAGAAAGAAACAAAGGAACGGAAAGATTCTGTGAAGAAGAGAGCCGCCAGCTCTGACAACACCCTGCACCGCAAGAGAAAAACGGTTCTATCAGTTCCTGAAAAAAATCAGCCGGTCAGGAGCGAAAGGGAAGACTTCTATATTGTCGGCATAGGCGCCTCCGCCGGAGGGCTGGATGCGTTTGAGCGGTTTTTCACCAATATGTCCGCTGATAGCGGCATGGCATTTGTGCTGATCCCGCATCTTTCACCCGAACACAAAAGCATTATGAGCGACCTCCTGAAGCGGTACACAAAGATGGAGGTCTCTCAGGCGGAAGACGGTGTGGAGGTTAAGCGTGATTGTGTGTACATTATCCCTCCAAACAAAGATATGGCTCTCATGGGAAGGAAGATCCAGTTGCTGGAGCCTGTGGAGCGAAAAGGGTTGAGGCATCCCATTGATTTCTTTTTCCGCTCGCTTGCTGAAGACTGTGGAGAGAAGGCTATCTGCATTGTCCTCTCCGGAACCGGAACGGAAGGGACGCTGGGATTAAGGGCGGTCAAAGAGAAAGGCGGCCTTGCGCTTGTTCAAGAAGTGAAGTCCGCCCAGTATGCAGGCATGCCGGCCAGCGCATTGGCTACGGGACTCGCGGATTATGTCCTGCCGCCCGAGAAAATGCCTGAGGAGCTGCTGCGCTATGTAAAGCATGTGCGCGCCATGCCGCTTAAACCTGCGGTCATGCCCGATGGCAAGACGCTTGAGCCGCTCCAGAAGATTTTTGTTCTGATCCGGGCGCATACGGGCCATGATTTGTCGATGTACAAACAGAACACCATTATCCGGAGAATTGAAAAGCGAATGGCCATTCTCCAGATCAAAAATCTGACGGATTATGTCTCCTACCTGCGAAGAGCCTCCCATGAAATTGATGTACTCTTCAAAGAGCTTTTGATAAGGGTTACCAGCTTTTTCAGGGACAGCGAGGCGTTTGACGCCCTCAAGGAAAAGGGGCTGCCGCTCCTGTTCAAAGGCAGGCCCTGCGACCAGCCGGTGCGCATCTGGATACCAGGCTGCTCCACAGGCGAGGAGGCTTATTCCGTAGCCATTGCCGTCCATGAATACATGCATGCGGTGAATAATATATGCAGGGTTCAGATCTTCGCCACCGATCTTGACAGCGAAGCTATCGGCGTCGCACGCGCCGGCGTATATCCCGACAGTATTACCGTCGATGTATCGCCGGAGCGACTGGAACGTTTCTTCACTCCGAAGGGCGTTGCCTATAAGGTAAAAGACGAAATCCGGGAGATGATTGTCTTTGCCGCACAAAATATCGCCAAAGATCCGCCGTTCACGAAGCTCGATGTGATCATCTGCAGGAATGTTCTTATCTATTTGGGTACCGATCTTCAGAAGAAGCTAATTCCGATTTTCCACTATTCCCTGAAGCCCGAGGGGATTCTTTTTCTTGGTTCTTCCGAAACAACCGGGGATTTCTCCGACCTGTTTGCCGCTATTGACAAACGGTGGAAAATATTTAAGACGAGGATGCATGAGTCCGCTGCGGTATGGTCCTTGGATTTGCGGCGTCCATCGGCAATACCAGAAGGCACAGCCGGGAGAGAAGCACTCCCTGCTATAAAAAGAAACGGGGTCATAGAGATCGGCGAGATCACCGAGAAGATACTTCTCGATCACTACTCGCCGCCCTGTGTAATTGTGAATGACAAAGGAGACGTCCTCTATTTCCACGGCAAGACCGGGAAATATCTGGAGCCTGCTTCGGGAAAGGCAAGGCTGAACATTATCGAAATGGCACGTGAGGGATTAACGCTTGAATTGAGGACCGCGCTCCGCCGGGCAGCTGCCCGGAAAAAGGATATAGCCATCGAAGGCGTGCAGGTAAAAGCAGACGGCGGCTACCTGACAGTGAATCTGGAGGTAAAATATATTTCGAAACCGGATTCCGCGCTGGGACTTCTTATGGTGGTATTCAGGGAACCTTCGTCTCCCAAAGGCAGAAAGATCGAAAAGCTGCGGGCATATATACCGGGCAAGTCGGATCAGCGTCTTGCCGATATGGACCAGGAATTACGAGCTACGAAAGAGCACCTTCAGGCCACTATCGAAGAGCTTGAGTCGGCTAATGAGGAACTCAGGTCTTCCAATGAAGAAATGCAGTCGTCAAACGAGGAACTGCAGAGCACCAATGAGGAACTTGAGACCTCCAAAGAGGAGCTCCAGTCGGTGAATGAAGAATTGGTGACCGTAAACGCCGAACTGCAAAACAAGATCGAAGAGCTGTCGCAGGTGAATAACGATATGAACAATCTGCTGGCCAGTACGCAGGTTGCGACTATTTTTCTGAATGCCGGCTTACGGATAAAGCGTTTTACCCCGGCAATGACCAATGTGTTCAACCTTATCTACGCGGATATCGGTCGGCCCATCAGCGATATTGTTTCAAAGCTGGATTATCCGGAGTTGCTCACGGACGCGGGAGAGGTGCTGAGAACCCTCATGGTGAAAGAAAAGGAAGTCCGCGATCATAAGGGACTCTGGTATTTAACGCGAGTGCTTCCCTACAGGACTACAGAGAACATCATAGACGGCGTCGTCATAACGTTCACCGACGTTACCAAACAGAAAAAAACTCAGGAGGCGCTTCAAGACGCCATGAATTACGCTGAAGGTATTGTGGAGACAGTGCGGGAGCCGCTAGTCATCCTTGATGCGGCGTTCAAGGTAATAACGGCTAACAGGTCTTTTTACCAGGCCTTTACCGTGTCGCGCGAAGAGACCGAGGGGAGACTTATTTTCGAGCTTGGCAATCGTCAGTGGGACATCCCGGCGCTCAGGGAACTTTTAGAGAAGGTCCTTCCCCAAAATGCCCAATTTGAGAATTTCGAGGTTGAGCATATATTCCCGGCTACGGGGCATAAGAAGCTGCTGCTCAATGCTCGAAGGATCTATCAGGCAGACAAGCAAACCGAGATGATCTTGCTTGCGATCGAGGACATATCGGGGAGGTGAGCTGCCGCTTATGAAAAAGAAGCAAAATGACCTTGATGCCCTACGCAAGAAGGCTGAAAAAAAACTGCGAGAACAGGAAGGAAGATTACGGGACCTTTCCGCTCTTGATATCAAGCGTCTTGTTCATGAGCTCGGCACCTATCAAATCGAGTTGGAAATGCAGAACGAAGAGCTGCGCAGGGCACAGACAGAGCTCGAAGCGTCACGCGGCAGGTATGCAGACCTGTATGACTTCGCCCCCACAGGCTATTTTACGTTTGATAAAGACGGCCTGATACGGGAAGCAAATCTCACCGTCTCCAATCTCCTCGGCATAGACAAACGATTTTTAATCGGTAAGCCTTTTTCACTTTTCGTAATGTCAGACGATAAAGACATCTTTGTCAAACATATGGCGGAGGTGTTGAGCAAAGAGGCCTTGCAGCCCTGTGAGGTACGGGTGAGGAGAAAGGACAAATCCGTGTTTTATGCCCAGTTGCTGAGTATTGCGGTGGAGGACGAAAAAGGTAGGCTGACCCTGTGCCGTTCGGCGGTCAGCGATATCACTGAAGGCAAGAGGGTGGAGGCGGCTTTAAGGGAAAGTGAAAAGCGGTATCACTCGCTGTTTGAAAACATGTTTGAGGGGTTTGCCTACTGCAAGATGCTTTTTGACGACCACGGCAGACCGCTGGATTTTGTTTATCTCGACGTCAACAGTGCTTTCGGAAAGCTGACTGGATTGAAAAACGTGGTAGGCAAAAGAGTCACCGAGGTAATTCCCGGGATCAAAGAGTCAAGTCCAGAATTGTTTGAGATTTATAGCCGTGTAGCACTGTCGGGCCAGCAAGAAAAATTCGAAATCAAAGTCAAACCTTTGGGCTCATGGTTTTCCATCTCAGCCTATAGTATGGAAAGGGGATACTTTGTAGCTGTTTTTGATAATATCACGGAGCGCAAGCAGGCCGAGGAATTGGTTCAAAAGCTGAACGAAAACCTCAATCAGGGGAATGCGGAACTTGCGGCGACGAACAGGGAGCTCGAAGCCGCAAACAAAGAGCTTGATGCCTTTAGCTATTCAGTCTCTCATGATCTTCGCGCCCCTCTCCGGCACATGTCGGGCTTTGTGGGACTGCTTCAAAAAAGACTAGTGGACCACCCTGATGAAAAAACTCACCTTTACGCGGATGCAATAGCCGGAGCTGCAAAAAAGATGGGGAGGCTCATCGATGACCTGCTCGAGTTTTCGCGGATGGGGCGCACAGAGATGCAGAAGAAAAGAGTAAATTTAAATACCCTTATAAAAGGAGCGGTCCGGGAAATTCAAGAAGAGCTGAAGGAACGGAAGATTAGATGGGAGATCGATGAACTACCTGACGTACTTGGTGACCGGTCACTCCTAAGACTTGCGGTTGTTAATCTCCTCTCTAATGCAGTTAAGTTCACACGTACTCGTCCTCAGGCTGAAATCAAGATTGAGTGCAAGGATGAGGAAGATAAATTCACCTGTTCTGTCACGGACAATGGCGTGGGATTTGACATGCAATATGCAGATAAACTCTTCGGCGTGTTCCAGCGGCTCCATACCCAGGACGAATTTGAAGGAATAGGCATTGGTCTTGCGAATGTGCAGCGCATCATTTCCCGCCATGGCGGAAGGATCTGGGCCGAAGGCGCTGTGGGGCAGGGCGCAACATTTTACTTTACTCTTCCAAAGACAAAGGAGATATAAAACATGCCGGAACTGCGCCGTATTATGCTGGTTGAAGATGATCCAAACGATGTCGAACTTATCATGACAGTCTTGCCGAAAACAATCTCGCCACTGAGGTTGTAGCTGTTCACGATGGCGACGAAGCGCTCGATTATCTTAATTACCGTGGAAAGTTTGCCAACAGGACAGACGGCCATCCCGCCGTTGTCCTGTTGGACCTTAAACTTCCCAAGATAGACGGCCTCGAGTTCTCAGGCAGATGAAGACCGACGAGAAGCTCAGGTGCATTCCTGTGGTAATTCTCACGTCATCCAAGGAAAACAGGATATAATCGAGGGGTACAAGTTCGGCGCAAACAGCTATGTAGTAAAGCCGGTGGTTTTCCATCAGTTTATTGATGCTATCAAACTTCTAGGGGCCTATTGGGCGATCGTCAGCGGCCACCGCCGGTTGGCGGATACAAAATGACGTAGGCTTCATGCAAAGAAGGAGCTTTTCCCAATGAAATCTCTTTTGAGCGTCCTACACCTGGAAGATAATCCTTTTGACGCCGAATTCGTTAAGTCGACTCTTGAGGAAGAAGGTATTGCCTGCGATATGTGTCGGGTAGAAACACGCGCTGATTTTATCGCGGTGATTGACAAGGGCAACTTAGATATAATCTTTGCCGACTATTCATTGCCTAGCTTTGACGGCCTCTCGGCACTTGCCATCGCAACGGACAAATGTCCCGATATCCCATTCATTTTTGTTACAGGGAATATGGGGGAAGAACTCGCCATCGAAACACTTAAGAGCGGTGCGACAGATTATGTTCTGAAAAACGGGCTCTCAAGGCTTCTGCCTTCAGTGCGCCGGGCCTTAAGGGAAGCGACGGAGAGAATAAAACGTAAGAAGGCTGAAGAAGAACTGCAAAGATCCCGGGAAGAGCTTCGCAATCTTTCTTCACATTTACAAGCTGCGAGAGAAGAAGATAGGGCGAGGATAGCTCGGGAGATTCACGACGAACTGGGGCAGACTCTCATGGCGCTTAAGATGGACCTTTCTTGGCTCGAGAAGAAATATAGAGACGACGCAGTGCTGGCGGAAAAGAGCGCATCCATGACCAGGGTCATAGATGAGGCTATCCAGTCGGTGAAAACAATTTGTGCCGACTTAAGACCAGGCTTACTGGACACGTTAGGCCTTTCTGCTGCGGTCGAGTCACAAACTCAAGAGTTCGAAGGATACACGATAATCAGGACTGTAGCCGGACCTCAAGTCTGTCTGGGAAACTGGGTGCAGCCCCAAGATGTTGCTCTGTCAGGCCATTGCGATGGACAAATGGTAGATCTTG
>DASRZP010000142.1 GCA_035686305.1 Thermodesulfovibrionales bacterium
CTCAGATCAGGCGATGCACATACGGCAAACAACTTCCATGGTTTTCTTAGTGACACCATTGAGAAGCTTTCCGGCAAGAAGATAGGGTTATTAAGAGCTGACAGTGGATTTTTCAGCAAGGATATCATTGAGCATCTTGAAAACCCTGAGAGATCGATACCCTATATCATCGCGGTCAGATTGCATCGGACATAGCGGGTGCAGAGGATCATGCAGGAAGAGGAGCTGATCTGCAAGATCAAGAAAAGGTGGGTGGTGACCACTGACAGCAATCATCCGTATCCGATCGCTCCGAACCTGTTGAGAGATGCAAAGATAACGGGCGTGAACCAGGCGTTCGTCTCGGACATCACATATATCCGGATACTGACGGCCTTGTCTATCTTGCGGTCATTCTCGATGTCTTCTCCCGGAAAGTTGTTGGCTGGGCGATCTCCACGAGGATCGATACGGAGTTGACCCGCGGGGCGTTACGGATGGCTATTGAGACGAGATGTCCCCCAAGAGGCTGCATTCACCATTCAGACAGGGGTATGCAGTACGCCGCACACGAGTACGTCGATGATTTGAAGGCCGCCGGCTTCCAGATCAGCATGTCACGTAAGGGGAACCCTTACGACAATGCTCAGGCGGAGAGCTTTATGAAAACCCTGAAGAACGAGGAGGTGTACCTATGGGACTATAAGACCTTTGAGGACGTAAGGAAACGGGTTCCCTATTTTATCGAGGAAGTGTACAATGAAAGACGGTTGCATTCGGCACTGGGCTATTGTCCACCAAACGAATACGAAGCCCTGGTGGCAAACAAAGAAACCAGAACGCGTCAGACCCAGCTAACCTCAGAGGCACTTAGTGTCTAGCCTGTGGGGGTCACTCCACCTACTAGTGTCCCACCAAAAGGATTCAAGACCAGAGCAAGTTTCTACAATCCTCAGGTGCTTCATAAGGTTTTGATCGTGCAAGACTTCATTCTCACTATTGAAGACGATAATCTTCGAGACCTGTTTCGGCTCGCCTTTGCTTCGACGATGGTCAGCTACTCCAACTATTCCTATGAACCAAGCCTTGGCAGGCGCGTAAGCGCGGGGCGGGATGAAATCCATGACTTCCCCGTGGCAAAGGCGATTATTGACAAACTAACCGATATGGCGGAAGATATCGCATGGATGCAGGAGCATATGAAAAGCAAAAGTCTAGATGTGGAAATCTTCACTGACTCCTTTTTCCATTGCAAGAAGCATCTCCAACACGCTTCTGTCGATCTTGTAATTACCTCCCCACCTTACTTGAACAACTACCACTACAACCGGAATACGCGGCCTCAGCTTTATTGGCTTGGCTTCGCGAATTCCCCAGACGATTTAAAAAAACTCGAAAACCTGAATTTCGGCAAGTTCTGGCAGACCGTTCGTGATTTGGACCGGCTAGACCTGTCTTTTCCTTTGCCTCATACAGACATCGCACAAAGGTTGCAGATGCTCAGAAACCTGAATGGCGAAAAGGAACCTTATGGAGGCAACGGGTGGGCCAACTATGCAGCAGCATATTTCAATGACTGCTATAAGTTCGCTGAAGGCATCCGTTACGTGTTGAAACCTGGAGGAACGGCGCTGGTTGTCATCGGCAACAGCATACTGCAAGGCGTGATGATTCCGACAGACGAATACTTTGGCAAGATCGCTGAGTCCATAGGCTTGGAATTAACGAAGATCGATATCCCCCGCGCTACCCGCGTGGGCAACAGCATCATTCAATCCGATGTCAGGGTGGGCAAAGCGAAATCTTCGCACCAGCTTTACGAGGCGGTGGTTGTTTTAAGAAAGCCGTAGTTATTTCACGACCTTTTCGATCTTGGCCTTTATCCGTTCCAAATCCGGCGATTTCCCTCTGAGTTTTTCGGCCCATGGCCTGCCGGGATGAAGGACATCCCACTCAGTTTAGCTTGATCATATCGTCCCGATCCCGGATCATGGTTGCCGAATCCGTCAACAGCCGTGTTCCAAAGAGGTCGGTATCTCCTGATCAAGGCCGCTTCGACAATCGTAATCATACTGCTCTCCTCACCCTTCAAAATCATAAAACGGCATTTGAAGTCGGTAACATCTAACCCGGCGGCGTGCTTGATGCTCCTTGCATGTTCATGCAGTCTTTGGTTCAGGGTGGCGTCGGCTTCACTCTCTGTACGGGCTGTCCGCCATCCTTTCGGGACAGCCTTTCCCACATAGATCGGCTGAGTACATTCGGTGATATTTACGCAAGCAATCTTCTTGTAAAGGTCAAAACTGCCGATGTAGTAAATACTGTAAACCCCGGTGCCTACAAAAGGATTCGGCGGCGGCAATTGATATGCGGGGGTCTGATTCAGGAAGTCGATTGCGTCATTTACTATGGCACGGACCTTTGGCGACTTAAAAATATGTTTTTCCGGGTTGAACTTCATTTCTTGATCCTGTTCATCTCTCTCATTACCCGAATGAGGGGAACGTCATATTCCTTCGCGGCCTTCTTGCAATCCTCGTATTCCGGACTCCGCTTCACGGTTCCATCGGGCATCTGTGAAACCTTGAACCGTATCTTCCCGAATTTTGTCCCGACTTCTTTGCTGCTTCTCTCAAGGACGGTTCTTGACGCAACGTAATATCTCACTCCTATTGAAGTGGTTTCAGTGAATATGATACGTTCAATGTCTGTCCTCCTGTCCTCGTTGCACAAGATGGTCATCACAATGCCCGGCCTTCCCTTCTTCATGATGACCTGCGAGAGATAAACGTCAAGGGCCCCTGCATCGAAAAGCCTTTCCATGACATATTCGTAGAGCTGGGGATTCATGTCATCGATGGCTGTCTCGAGAACCGTCACCCCGGGGACGGCACCCGGACCTTCTTGCAATGCCTGTTCCCCGACGATAATCCTCAGGGTATTCGAAACTCCCGTGATATCTTTCTTGCCGGCGCCATAGCCGGTCTGTTTGATCTTCATCAGAGGCATGTTCGTGAAGTCCTCTGCTACCTCTCTCAGGATGGCGGAACCTGTTGGCGTCGCAAGCTCAAAAGGGATGCCCGATGAATAGACCGGAACACCCTTCAATATCTCAGCGGTGGCAGGCGCGGGAACGGGCAGTCTCCCATGTTCTGTCATGACAACACCGCTTCCGAGATTGACTGCCGATGAATAGACCCTGTCAATGCCAAGCACCTCCAGCCCTATGAGCGTGCCGAAGATATCAACGATGCAATCGACTGCACCAAGTTCGTGGAGATGTGCCTCATGATACGCCTCGCCATGGACCTTCCCCTCCGCCTCAAAAAGTCTTTGAAAGATCCTCAGACCGCGCTCTCTGATCTTATCGGAGAGAGATGAACCCCTGATTATTGTTTCAATGTCTTTCCATTTCTTGGGTTGCGATGATCTCTGAAGGATCACATCAACCTTCGTAGCGGCCAGCGATGCCCTCTTCACTTTTCTTGTTTCAAGTCTGTACCCCTTCACCGGCAGCCGTCTGAGGCCGGCAGAAAGAGCCTTAATGGGGACGCCTGCATCTATGATGGCGCCAAGACACATATCGCCGCTTATGCCTGTCGAACAATCAAGGTAGGCTGTCTTCACGGAGACCTCATCTCCATAATCATAACAATTTATCCATTATTCTGCTCATCTGCCTTTCACTCCCATGTCAGATGACGAGGAAAATAGTAAAATGTTCGAAAAATGTATTACAATAGTAAAATTTTCGAGAAGGAGTCCGGCGTGGAGAAAAAGAAGGAAACGATTATAGACAAGATATGGAATTTCCTGGCCTCTGTTAAACTCGCGGTCATCATTTTTGCCGTATTGTCCCTTACGTCCATCGTGGGAACGGTTATAGAACAGAACGCCGAGCCGGCAAAGAATATCAAGGTTCTCACGAAATTATTCGGCCAGTCTGCAACTCCCACCACCTACAGAATCCTTGACAGTCTTGGATTTATGGACATGTACCATTCCTGGTGGTTCGTAACCATCCTCCTTCTCTTCGCGGCGAATCTGGTAATCTGCTCTGTCGATCGTTTGCCGAAGATCATGAAGGTCGTGAAGGACCCTATAAAGCCTCTGTCAGAGGACCATTTCAAGGGATTTGGGATCAAGAAGGAGTTTGTGCTGAAGATGAAGCCCGAAAAGGCAAAGGAGGCGGTCTCGGAGGCCCTCAAGAAGAAGGCCGGCTTCAACCTTGCAGAAGTGAGTGAAGCCCATGGCTTCCAGTTGTATGCACAGAAAGGCAACTTTACGAGGCTAGGCGTGTATATCACCCACTTCAGTATCCTCATTATCCTTGCCGGTGCTCTGATCGGAATATTCTTCGGGTTTAAGGGATACCTGAATCTCCCTGAGGGTGTGGTCTCCACCGTTGCTTATACGAGGAACGATCAGGAAAGGCCAATCGGTTTTGGGATAAGGTGCGACAAGTTTCAAGTCGACTTCTATGGAAACAGTGATATGCCAAAGGCCTATAAGAGTCTCCTTACGGTCATAGAGAACGGCAAAGAGGTCATGAAAAAAGAGATCGTCGTGAACGATCCCTTGAAATATAAAGGCGTGACTTTCTATCAGTCAAGTTACGGGCTTCTGCAGGAGGATATGCAGAAGAGCGTTTTCATGTTTAGGGTTACGTCAAGGGATGGCAGGACATCGAATCTCGACCTCAGATTCGGCGATACCTTCTCGATACCCGGAATGGGACTCACGGGGAAGATCGAGGACTTCTCTCCTGCCCTCGGTCTTGATGAGAGGACCGGCAGGCCTTTTACTTATGCAGAGCAGATGAATAACCCTGCTGTCCTGGTGAGTTTCTCTGAAGGGGGTAACAGAAAGTTCAGCGGCTGGATATTCAAGAGACATCCCGAGACATGGAGACTCCCCGATGGTAACACCGTAGAATTCAGTGACATCTGGGGTATTCAATACACCGGTCTTCAGGTGAGAAATGACCCCGGTGTCTGGGTAGTCTATTTCGGCTGCGTAGCTATGGCTGTGGGCCTTTTCATCGCTTTTTTCATGAGCCACAAAAGACTATGGGTGAGACTGGTAGAGGAAAAGAACGGTACCCGTGTCGTCATCGGTGCGAGTGCGAACAAGAACAGACAGGCCTTTGAGAGACAGATTGACAAGGTGGCGGATCTCTTGACAAGAGCTAAGGAAAGGGGAAGATAACGCTATGAACAGTTCATTCTTATTCGGAGTCGCAACAATGGCATATATCCTTGCCATGATTATCTACATTACCTATCTAGCGTTCAGGAAATCTCAGATTGGTCTGACCGCCACGATCGTAACGGTAATCGGTTTTGTTGCACAGACCTTTGCGATAGGGGCGAGGTGGATCGAATTTAAGAACATAGGACAGATGGGATGGCTGAGGGCTGCTCCTTTTACAAACCTCTATGAATCGTTGATATTTTTCGTTTGGTGCCTCATCCTCGGGTATCTGCTCATTGAATTCAGATACAAGAACAGATCCTTCGGCGCCTTTGTAACACCGATAGCCGGCCTGGCACTGGCCTTTATAGATCTCAGCGGGATGTCCAAAGAGATTCAGCCCCTCGTGCCCGCCCTTCAGAGTAACTGGCTGCTCGCACACGTGGTGATGAGCTTTATCGCCTACTCAACCTTTGCCCTGGCCTTCAGTACCGGCTTGATGTACCTGATCGTGACCACCGACAAAAGGACAGAGGGCCCTTACATATTCTGGACACTGGCACTGGGCATCCTGGTTGTGTTGCTCGCAGCGATGGGACTGGACTATCTCACCTTCAAGGTTGCGGTAAAGGGCCCGGAGGGCCTCATCAAGAGCTATCTCTTCAAGGCCTCCTTTTTTAGTTCTTCTCCAGCAGTTTCTGCTGTGAGTTCTCTTGCCGCCCTTGCCTTCCTCTTCATCTGCTGGAGGTACGGTTACCTGTTGAAGAAAGTCGTCGGCGCTTTTTCGGTCCAGGCAGACGTCCTTGATGAAATCACTTACAAGAGCATAGCCATCGGATTCCCCATTTTTACCCTCGGCGGTCTTATATTCGGCGCGATCTGGGCAGACCAGGCGTGGGGGGTCTACTGGAGTTGGGACCCAAAGGAGACGTGGTCGCTGATAAGCTGGTTCGTATATGCCTTCTATCTCCATGCTCGGTTGCTCAGGGGATGGAGGGGCAAGAAGATCGCGATGGTTGCTGTTATTGGTTTTGTGGCGGTCGTTTTCACCTATCTCGGCGTCAACCTGCTCCTTTCGGGGCTCCATAGTTACGGTTCGGAGTGAATGACCTTACCGATGATTTGAATTCGGAATGGTTTTTCGTTACTATTGGTTGTGAAGTTCAGCAGGTATGAGGAGGTGACGGCATGAACACGTTGAAGACTGTGGTTTTGCTTGTTCTTCTGACCCTTATCTTTGTTTGGGCCGGAGCCGCGTTCGGAGGAAAACAGGGGATGACCATAGCGCTCCTTATGGCCTTTATGATGAACGTATTCGCCTACTGGTTCAGCGATAAGATGGTTCTCAGAATGTATGGGGCGCGGGAAGTTACCGAGAGTGAGGCCCCTGAGCTCTTTGGCATTGTCAGGAGGCTCAGTCAGAAGGCCCAGATGCCCCTGCCCCGAGTGTACGTCATAGAAGAAGACCAACCGAACGCCTTTGCCACAGGAAGAAATCCTGAGCATGCTGCGGTCGCGGTGACGACAGGAATCATGAGGATTCTGAGCCCCGAGGAACTGACGGGTGTCATCGGTCATGAGCTTTCCCGTGTGAGACACCGGGACATTCTCATCGGTACCATTGCCGCAACCATAGCCGGTGCGATAAGTTATATTGCCCAGATTGCGCAGTGGACGGCAATCTTTGGACATCGTGGCGACGATGACGAAGGTGGGAGTCCTTTGGCTGCTCTTGTTATGATGATCGTTGGGCTGATAGCGGCCCTCATTGTCCAGATGGCCATATCCCGTTCCAGGGAATACCTGGCAGATGAAGGAGGAGCACGGCTTTCCGGCAACCCTCGGTACCTTTCACGAGCACTTCGCAAATTGAACGCAGCCTCTCAAAGAATACCCATGGACGCCAACCCTGCCACATCACATATGTTTATCGTGAACCCCCTATCGGGGGGAGGGATCGTTAGGCTCTTCAGCACACATCCACCGATTGAAGAGAGAATCGCGCGCCTTGACACAATGAGCCTTTAGTCTTGACTCTTGGCGTTCGAATTGTTCACAATAGGGCGACCTATGAATGCCCTTGTAACAGGCGCTACCGGATTTATCGGCAGTCATCTCGTGGATGGATTGGTCAAGGAGGGTTACAGGGTTATATGCCTCGTCAGAAAGACCTCCAGCCTGAGATGGCTAGAGGGTCTTGATATTGGCATCTTTTACGGAGACTGCGAAGACGAAGATTCCCTGCAGTCCTTGCCGGTTGACTTCGATTACGTATTCCATCTTGCCGGGCTGACAAAGGCGAAAAGAGCTGAAGATTTTTTTTGCGCCAATGCGAAAGGCACAGAGAATCTTCTCAGGATTATTTCGAGGAGGGCGGGGCGATTGAAACGCTTTGTCTATCTCAGCAGCCTTGCAGCCGCAGGACCGAGCAGCGATGGTAAGCCCTCGATCGAGACGATGGAGCCGAATCCCGTTTCGAGTTATGGCAGGTCCAAACTCGAAGGCGAACGTGCCACATGGAGACACCGAGACGTGATCCCGGTGACGATCATTAGGCCGCCTGCCGTTTATGGCCCGAGGGACAGAGATTTCCATCTCTTTTTTCGGATGGTCAAGAAGGGCTTTTATCCTTACTGGGGAAAATGTTATTATTCACTTCTCTATATAGACGATCTTGTTAGGGGATTGATTGAGGCCTCGGTGGCAAGAAAAGCTGCGACCGGAGTGTATTTTTTGTCGGACGGTATGGTTTACTCGAACGAGGATATCATGAATGAGATAAGAGAAGTACTGGGCACGAAGGTCCTGAAGGTAAGGATCCCGAAGGCCATCATGAGTCTTGTCGCAGGAATCGGAGAAGGAATCGGCAGGGGGACATCGATCATTAACAGGGATAAGATGAAGGAACTGAGTCATTCATTCTGGGTGTGCGATCCGAAGAAGGCGGAGAGAGAATATGGTTTTATGCCCAAAGTTCTGTTAAAGGAAGGAATAAAATGGACAGCAGATTGGTACAGGATTCATCAATGGCTGTGAAGAAATCGACTGACATTTTTGAGAAATGTACCCGGTTTACCAAGGCGAAAGAACTGATGTCCGTCGGCCTTTACCCTTATTTCAGGACTATTGAGAGCGCACAGGACCCCGAGGTGTCTATCGGTGGCCGGCGTATGATCATGGTGGGTTCGAATAATTATTTGGGCTTGACGAACCATCCGAAGGTGAAAGAGGCTGCTCTGAGCGCCATCAGAAAGTACGGCTCAGGATGCGCCGGTTCCCGATTCTTGAACGGCACGTTGACGATCCATGTCGAACTGGAGGAGAAGCTTGCGCGGTTCATCAGGAAAGAGGCTGCACTCATTTTTTCTACGGGCTTTCAGGTGAATCTCGGGGTCATTTCTGCTCTTGTCGGTAAGGATGACATCGTGATTATCGACAAGATGGACCATGCCAGTATTATCGACGGTTGCAGGCTGTCTTACGGTGAGGTGAGAAAATTCAGACATAATGACATGGCAGATCTTGAAAGAATTCTTGAGCAGAACAACGGGAGGGGAAAGCTCATCGTCGTTGACGGCGTCTTCAGCATGGAGGGGGATATCGTGAATCTGCCCAGGGTCGTGGAGCTTGCGAAGGCCCATGGCGCACGGCTTATGGTTGATGATGCTCATGGAATCGGCGTTCTGGGAAAGACGGGCAGAGGGACCGCCGAGCATTTCGGCCTTGAAGGTGAAGTTGATTTGATCATGGGAACCTATAGCAAATCCCTTGCATCCATAGGCGGGTTCATCTCGGGTTCTGAGGAAGTCGTCCATTACATTAAGCACTTTGCCCGCTCTCTTATCTTTAGTGCGAGTCCGCCTCCTGCCTCTGTTGCTGCCGTAAGTGCTGCCGTGGACATCATAGAGAATGAGCCTGAAAGGCTGGAAAGCCTCTGGAAAAATACGCGAAAGATGCTGGCAGGTCTCAAGGATCTCGGATTCGAGCTTGGACCGAGCGAGACGCCGATTATACCTATTCTCGTCGGTAATAATGAGACGGCCTTCAAGATGGCGATGATGCTTCAGGATGAAGGTGTGTTTGCAAATGTTGCTGTGAGTCCTGCTGTCCCTGAAGGAAGGGCACTCATAAGGACGAGCTATATGGCAACCCATACGGATGAGCAACTCGACAAGGTGCTCAATGCCTTCAAGAAGGTTGGCAAGGCAATGGGGCTGATACCGTAAGCCTTGGAAATCGTTGAGGTTAACAAGGGCAAGGGCCTCGCCGATTTTATCGAATTCCCCTATTCCCTCTATTCCAAAGATCCCCTCCATGCTCCTCCCCTCAGGGGGGAGATGAAGGAGCAGTTTTCTCCAAAGAACCCCTTCTTCAAGCATGCCGAGGTGAACTTTTTTCTTGCCAGGAGGGCGGGCAAGACGGTCGGAAGGATAGCATCAGTCCTGAATGACAGGCACATCACATTTCATAATGAGGCCGTAGGTTTTTTCGGATTCTATGAGTCTATCCGTGACCGTGAGGTTTCCGAAGGATTGCTCGCCACCGTTTCAGAGAGACTGAGGATGAAGGGGATGAAGGCGATGAGGGGCCCGATGAATTTTTCGACAAATGAGGAATGCGGCTTTCTCATCGACGGTTTTGATGAGCCTCCGATGCTCATGACCCCCTATAACCCGGCCTACTACAATGACCTCATGGAGAAGTGCGGATTGCGGAAGGCAAAGGACCTTTACGCATTCATTCACGATGTGAGAGAGCATTTGCAGGATAAGATTCTCAGGGTTGCGGCCATAGCGGAAAAACGGGGAGTGAGGGTGAGGCCTGTTGACAAGAGACGGTTTGACGAAGAGATGCTGGCATTCAAGGAGGTTTACAACTCAGCCTGGGAGAAGAACTGGGGCTTCATTCCTCTGACGGACGAAGAATTGCATTATCTCGGGGAGAGACTGAAGCAGATCGTGGTGCCCGACCTTACCCTCATTGCTGAGGACGATGGAAGGGCCGTCGGCTTTCTTGGCCTCCTGCCTGATTTCAACGTTGTACTGAGGCATATGAAGGGGAGACTCAATCCTCTTACGATTCTCAAGGCCCTGTACTACTCAAGAAAGATCACGGACCTGAGGCTTCTCCTCCTGGGGATAAGACCGGAATACCGAAACAAGGGAGTGGATGCCCTGCTCTACCGGGAAGGATTTAACGGTATCAAGAAGAGAGGGTATAAACGGTTAGAGTTTTCCTGGATTCTTGAAGACAATGTCGCCGTCCAGAGGATTGTCGAGTTGGTCGGTGGAAGCCTTTACAAGAGATACCGGATATATGAAAAGGACCTCTAGTGTAGTGTGTCGTAAGTAGTTGGCATAAGTATTGCTATCTTTTCGGGTATCCTATACGATAAGGAAGGTGCCCGATGAAGACTGGTAGACCAAAAGAGCCTATTGTGTTGACCCGAGAGGAAAGAAAACAATTGGAAGCGA
>DASRZP010000143.1 GCA_035686305.1 Thermodesulfovibrionales bacterium
CTCTATCCCTTCGAAGAAACGATTTCGAAACCAAACGTGACCTTTGAAGAGGCTATCGAGAACATTGACATCGGAGGACCGACAATGCTCAGGGCGGCTGCGAAGAACTTCGGGGACGTGGCGGTTGTGGTAGACCCCGAGGATTATCAAAAGATTATCAGGGAGATGGAGTCATCCAAGGGTGAAGTGAGCAGGGAGACGAAATTTAACCTTGCAAAAAAGGTCTTTGCCCATACCGCACGCTATGACACGGTGATCTCAGGTTATCTCAATGGCATCAATCCCGGCAAGAACAGCCTTACCCAAGGGTAGATACCATGAGATCATTTAAAGAGATAAAGAAACATTACGATTTCACCGAAGAGGATGAAAAAAGGCTCAGCTCTCTCAGCGGTCTCATGGCTGACAATGTTGACGGAGCCATGGAGTCTCTCGACTCCTGGATACTGACGACAAAGGAGACAGCCGTTTTTTTCGCAGAGGAGAGCAGGAGGAAAAGGGTATTTGCAGCCCACCGGTATTGGTTCATCGATCTCTTTTCAGGCAGGTACGATACCCAGTATTACGAAAGGCTGATCCGGATCGGACAGACACATGTGAGGGTTTCGGTCGATGCCCACTTTATGAACAGGGCAGTGAACATACTCAGGAACTTCTGCACGCGTGTCATTAGCGGCGCGATCGATATCGATGATGGCGAAGAGCGGACAAAGATTCTGATATCCCTCCAAAAGATCCTCGATATTAACCTTGACGTCATAACCTCTTCCTATATTGAAGAGGAGCTGAGGACATTCAGCAGGGCCTACCGCGTAAAGAATGCCCTCGTGACGTTTTCCGAAGGGTTTTCCCAGACGACGAACTTTATCCTTGTCCTTGCCCTCATCGGTCTGACACTGGGTGTCGTGGGGCTGTTCTTTTCCGACGTTTACAGGCTCATAACCGGCAATCTTGAACATGGTATAATAACAGCGCTCGGTTCGCTGCTCATCCTCTGGGTGATGGTAGAGCTCATGAACACCGAGATTGCGCACCTGAAGGGCGGGAAGTTCTATATCAGCGTCTTTATCGGGGTTGCCCTTGTCGCCTTTATCCGGGAGGCACTCATCTTGACCCTGAAGAATGAGACGCATGAGATCCATTACTATTACATTGCGCTCATTCTGGTGCTCGGCGTCGTATTCTGGCTTGTTACCAAGGCAGAGGAGAGGAGCAGGTGACATGAAGGTCCTTGTCATAGGCGGCGGTGGAAGGGAGCACGCGATCGTATGGAAACTTTCGCAGTCAAAGCACGTAGACAAGATCTACTGTTCTCCGGGAAACGCAGGCATTTCCGAGATAGCCGAATGCGTAGAGGCAGGGAGTAATGATTTTGACGCCCTCGTAGATTTTGCCAGATACGAGTGGGTTGATCTCACGATTGTCGGCCCTGAAGATCCCCTCTCAAGGGGTATTGTGGATGCCTTTGAAAGAGAGGGGCTTAAGATACTCGGCCCCACTCAGGATGCGGCCCGGTTAGAGTCAAGCAAGGTCTTCGCAAAGGATTTCCTGAAACGGTACGGAATCCCTACTGCCGAATACAAGGTCTTCAGTTCCTATCTCCTTGCTGAAGATTATGTGCGAATGAAGGGCACGCCGATTGTGATTAAGGCCGATGGCCTCGCAGCAGGAAAGGGCGTTTTTGTCGCGGCCACGATGGATGAGGCGCTGAAGGCCCTGAGGCTCATCATGAAAGAAAAGGCCTTTGGTGAAGCCGGCGACAGGGTGGTTGTTGAGGAATGTCTGGAAGGGGAAGAGGCATCGTTCATGGCATTCCTCGATGGAAACACCATCGTTCCTATGGCGAGCTCTCAGGATCACAAGAGGGTTTTTGATAATGACAGGGGACCGAACACCGGAGGGATGGGTGCTTACAGCCCGGCCCCTGTCGTTACCAAGGAGATGGAAGAGGTGGTCATGGAAAAGGTGATGTGGCCGGTCCTCAAGGGTCTGAAGGCCGAGGGAATGCGATACCGGGGAATCCTTTACGCAGGCCTCATGATAAGGAAGGCCATGCCCTACGTACTT
The DNA here is from genome assembly GCA_035686305.1 of Thermodesulfovibrionales bacterium. NCBI lineage: Bacteria > Pseudomonadati > Nitrospirota > Thermodesulfovibrionia > Thermodesulfovibrionales > Thermodesulfovibrionales bacterium. The sequence continues at coordinate 2,068 of DASRZP010000143.1, forward strand.
GAATTCAATTGCAGACTCGGAGACCCAGAGACACAGCCGGTGTTAGCAAGACTTGAGACCGATCTCGTCGATATCGCCTTTGCAATGATCGATGGCAGACTTTCTGGTCTCGAAATCAAATGGAGGCCAGAGCCCTCGATCTGTGTGGTTCTTGCGTCGAAAGGTTATCCGGGCAGCTATGAGAAGGGCCTGGTGATATCGGGTCTAGATAACCTCAAGAATGAAAGGGACGTCTTTGTATTTCACGCAGGAACGTCCTTTGCAGACGGGAATCTCGTGACAGCGGGGGGGCGGGTTCTCGGCGTAACATCAGTGGGATCTGATATAAGGGATGCACGCGAAAAGGCTTACCGGGCAATAGAGAAGATCCATTTTGACGGGATGCATTACCGGAAGGATATCGCGGACCGTGCCCTGAAGAGGGCTTGAAGGTCATGGGTCGGGAAAAGAGAAGGAGACGAGTGGCAGGAGGGCCAATGAAGCCGGAGGTTCTGATCATTATGGGGAGCGATTCTGACCTCCCTGTCGTCGAGGAGACGGCGAAGACCCTCAAGGAATTCGGGATCCCCTACGAGATGACCATAGCCTCTGCTCACAGAACTCCTGAGCGCGTGCTGAGCCTCTCTGCCGGCGCAGAGAGAAGGGGGATAGTGGTGATTATTGCCGCAGCCGGCGCAGCAGCCCATCTCGCAGGGGTTGTAGCATCCCATACGGTTCTGCCTGTGATCGGCATTCCGATAAACTCATCACCTTTGCAGGGATTCGACGCGCTCCTCAGTACCGTACAGATGCCCCCTGGTATTCCGGTGGCGACCATGGCTGTGGGAAAGGCGGGGGCCAGAAACGCGGCCATATTTGCCGCGGAGATTATCGGCAGGAAGGACGGCAGTATGGCGAAGAAACTCCGCGCTTTTAAGAGACGGATGGCTGCCGAAGTGAACAAGAAGGCAGAGGCCCTTGAAAAGAGGCGCATGTGACATCTCTGCCCTGTCTCCGCCGAATTTGCTGCGTACCATGGTCGCAGAATGAAGGTCCATCTCGACTGCTTCCCCTGTTTCCTGAGACAATCCCTTATTGCCCTCAGATGCGGGACCAGAGACAGAAGGGTTCAGGAACAGATCCTCAAGGCGGTTCTGGAGGATATCCGGGAAACCGATACCTCAAGGCCTCCCGCATACACAACGAGCTTTATCCACAGAAAGATCAGGAACTTGTTAGAGAGGGACCCCTTCAGCGAGATAAAATCTGAGTATAACCAGATCGCCCTCAGACTCTATCCCTCACTCAAGAAGATCGTCAGGGAAAGCGACGATCCTCTCCGGACAGCAGTGAGACTTGCCATTGCAGGGAACGTGATTGACTTTGGCATATTCACTTCAGTCGATATTGAAGGTGCCATCGAAAGATCATTGAGCTGTCCGCCTGTCGTTGATGACTCTCTGGTGTTCAGGGGTGCCCTTGCTGATGCCGGTGAGGTCCTCTATCTTCTTGATAACGCCGGTGAGATCGTCTTCGACAGGATCCTCATCGAGACAATCCAGTCCGCGGGCAAGAAGGTGACGGCCGTTGTGAAAGGCTCTCCAGTCATAAACGACTGTACCCTTGAGGACGCCTTTGAGACCGGCCTGTCCGGGGTCTGTGAGGTTATCGAGAACGGTTCTGACGGGGTTGGGACCATTTTCGAATGGACGTCCCATGATTTCAGGCAGAGATACCGGGATGCGTCTCTTGTCCTCAGCAAGGGGCAGGCAAACTTTGAGACCCTGTCAGACCCTGAAAAGACGATATTTTACCTGCTGCAGTCCAAGTGCGAAGTGGTTTCCAAGGAACTGGGTCTGTCTCTTGGTTCTATGATCTTCTCGATATCCAGACTTGCTCTGGGCAGAAAAGACTGAGCTATCCTCTCCCTCCCGGGCGCCTGCTGCCAAAGCCGCTCCGCTCTCTCGGTCCTCTCTCCCGCTTCTCCTGCGGTTTTGCCTCACTGACAACGATGTTCCTCGAGAGAAAGCTCGTCCCGTTGAACATGGAAATAGCTTTCTGGGCCTCTGATTCGGAACTCATCTCAACGAAGGCGAACCCCCGTGACCTGCCGGTTGCAGCGTCGGTGATCATCTTCGCCGATACGACCTCTCCTGCCTTCGAGAAGAGATCCTTCAAGTCATCCTCCGATGCCTGGAACGAAATGTTCCCTACGTAAAGTTTCGTGGCCATCCTTCCTCCTGAAAATAAAATCCCAGCGCCAGAAGCCTGGGGCCGGGTCCTGAAAAGACAACGCTCCTAAGAGAACTCTTCCGCGCGCATGATCTCATGCCTATGATAGCTAAATATGCCAGTAAATACGATCTTTGTCAAGTAAATAATTCAGTCCCCTCAGGTCAATAAGGGAGGCTTGCCGTGCTTCAGGCAAGAGAACCCCTCGACTGCCGGGCGGACAATCGCCGATGATCACTTCCCGAAGCCTGCAAGAAAGACTCAAATCTCTCCGGCGAAGAAATTCGCTGTTCGTTCTCTGCCGATGGTTGAACTCGGTCCGTGGCCGGCAAGGATCTTGGTCTCCGGGGGAAGTGACATCAGTCTCTGAAAGGACCGTTTCAGCTTTTCCATGTCTCCTCCGTAGAAATCAGTTCTGCCGACGCCGCCTGCGAAGAGCGTGTCTCCTGTGATGACGACACCTTCACCAAAGAGGCAGATCCCGCCTGGGCTGTGTCCCGGCGTATGGAGTACCCTGAAGGTGAGAGTGCCAAGCCTTATCTCGTCACCCTCATTCACAAACATATCAGGCTCAGGAAGGGGATCAAGGTCATATCCCCAGAAGGCAGCCATCTCTCCGGCCGAGCGATATATCTCAAGGTCATCTTTGTGAATGACAATTTTGGCACCTGTCTCCCTTTTCACTTCCGGCAGGGCCCCAACATGGTCAAAGTGTGAATGGGTGCAGATGATATAGTCGAGATTGAGTCCTGCTGTTCTAACGGTCTCAATGATCCTGTCAGGTTCGTCCCCCGGATCGATCACCATCGCCTTCTTCATGGCATCGTCACCGATGACGAAGCAGTTTGACTGCAGGGGTCCGACAGCAATGTGCCTAATGATCATGGAAGCCTCCCCTCGTTCCCTTCAAAATCTTGAAGCGAATTTATTCTTGAAGGTCCTGTAAATATAATCCATTTCATCGCTTTTAACTAAAAAAGAGATCACGAAAAAGATGAAGGCGCAGAAGGCGAGCGTCACCGTGAGGTAGAGGGTCTTTTCAGGAAGTCTTCCGGAAGACTGCCAGAGTCTTCCCTGAAGGATGAACCACCCTGAAGCCCCCATCACGAATGACGCCCCTGATGTCTTCAGGAGAGACCGGAGTATCCTTTTCGTATCAATACGGCCCAGACGTCTCCGCAGAAAATAGAAGAGGAGCATGAAGTTCACCCCTGAGGCGATGGCATTGGCAAAGGCCAGGCCCGAATGTTTGAGGGGGCCCATCAAAAGAAGGCTCATGGCGACGTTTGTCAGCATGGCAGTTAAGGCTATCTTTACCGGCGTCCTGGTATCCTGCAGGGAATAAAAGGTCGCGGTGACGACCCTGACGCCGACGATTGCCCATATGCCGAGAGAGTAAAAGAGGAGTGCCTCTGCAGTCCCGGTTGTGGCGCTATAATCAAAGGCCCCCCTCTGGAAGAGGGTGTTCACGATCGGTTCACGAAATGCGATCAATCCTGTCATAGACGGGATGGTGACAAAAAAGAGGAGCCGCAGGGCAAAGGAAAAATCTTCCCTCAGCTTTTCGATATCGCCCTTTACGGCATGTTCCGACAAGGCAGGCAGGGCTGCCATGCCCATTGCAACGCCGAAGATCCCTACGGGGAACTGGATGAGTCTCATCGAGTAATAGAGATAGGTGATACTGCCCTGCGGGAGATAGGAGGCAAGAATTGTACTGATAAAGATGTTTATCTGGGCAACGGCCAACCCCATGGTTGCGGGCAAGATGAGCATCGACATCTTTCTCAGCCCGGGATGACTGAATGCGGTATCGAACCTAAGGTCAAAGTCTTTTCTGAAGAAAGAGGGAAGCTGGAAGATGAACTGGACAAATCCTCCGAGAGTGACACCAAGGGCGACCGAGAGTATGGGCTGTTTCAACAGCGGCACGAGAAGAAGGACTACCATGATTGTTGTGATGTTGAGGAAGGCAGGCGCAAGGGCCGGTATAAAGAAAACCCTTCGCGTGTTCAAGGCCCCCATCACCAGGGCAGCCAGACTCATAAAGAGCAGGAAGGGAAACATCGTCCTCGTGAGGGAGACGGTTAAGGAAAATTTTTCAGGTGCGCCGAGGAACCCAGGAGCAATCACCGCAACAATTGCCGGAGTAAAGATGATTCCTGCCAAACAGAGCAAGCCGACAAGGAGAAGGATGAAGGTGAAGGTGATCCTCACAAGCCGCCGTGCTTCCTCGTCCCCATGCCTCGTCTGATATTCGGTGAGGACTGGAATGAAGGCGGATGACATCGAACCTTCAGCAAAGAGTTCTCTCAGGAGATTCGGTATCCTGAAGGCCACAAAAAAGGTATCGGAGAGCCCTGTTGCTCCGAAGTACCGGGCGAGGATCATGTCCTTAAGATAGCCAAGGATGCGACTGAACAGGGTCGCAAGGGAGATCACACCTGCCGCCCTTGCTATCCTGCCTTTTCCGTTCATATCAGGCAATTATATCACAAGGGAGAAGGGGGATTTGGCAGTGTTGTAAAAATCCTGTTGCTTCCCTTACAATTCAGAGATGTCCTTTCTTGACAAAATCGCTGAGAGGAAGAGGGAACGGCTGGCGTCAGTAAAGGGCAAAGTCCGCCTGAGTGATCTCAGGTCGAGAATCGGTGACATCGAAAGATCACGGGATTTTGAAGGCGCCGTCAGGAGGGGGGCCGGCCGCATCAGGCTCATAGCAGAGATAAAGAAGGCGTCCCCGTCGCAGGGGATTGTCAGGGCTGATTTTGATCTGATCGGTATATCGCGGATTTATGAGGAAAAGGCCGTTGATGCGGTCTCCGTCATAACAGAGGAAGATTTCTTCTCAGGTAATCTCAATTATATCCCATCCGTCAAGCAAGAAGTGACAAGGCCTGTTTTGAGGAAAGATTTTATCATCGATGAGTACCAGGTGTACGAGTCGAGGGCATACGGGGCAGACGCAATTCTCCTCATAGCGGCACTGCTCACGGTATCGCAGGCGAAGGAATATCTCCATCTCTCCCGGGAACTCGGATTGTCGGTCCTCTTTGAGGTCCATGATCTCCGCGACCTGGATAAGGCATTAACGGTGGATGCAGGAATCATCGGCATAAACAACAGGGACCTGAAGACCCTTGCGATTGATATAACGACCACCTTCCTGCTGAAGAGAGCGATGCCCCCCGGCAGAATCTCGGTTAGCGAGAGCGGGATCAAGACGGGAGAGGATGTCCTGAGGCTGGAAGAGGCCGGGGTAGATGCCATGCTCATCGGCACGTCTCTTATGAAGTCGGGAGATATCGGCAGGAAGATCGATGAGTTGAGGAGCCGAACACAAACGTTGCAGTTCCACGGAGGACAGTATGAAGGAAACGAAGGTCGTACTTTCTGACAAAGAGATACCGAAGCAGTGGTACAACATCATGGCAGATGTGCCGAATCTCCCCAAGCCGCCTCTCCATCCCGGGACAAAGAAGCCCATAAGTCCTGAAGACCTTTCCCCCATATTCCCCATGGCCCTTATCGAACAGGAAGTCTCCTCACAGCGGTGGATCGACATTCCCGAAGAGGTCCTTGATATCTACACGCTCTGGAGGCCGTCCCCCCTTTACAGGGCTCACAGGCTCGAGAAGGCCGTCGGTACCCCTGCCAAGATTTACTATAAATATGAAGGCGTCAGCCCCGCCGGGAGCCATAAGCCGAATACATCGATTCCTCAAGCTTATTACAACAAGATTGCCGGCATGAAGCGAATAGCAACGGAGACAGGTGCAGGTCAATGGGGGTCGTCCATGGCCCTTGCCGGGAGTTTCTTCGGCCTTGAAGTTACGGTTTATATGGTCAGGGTGAGTTATGACCAGAAACCTTACAGACGTATCGCCATGGAGACATGGGGAGCAAGCGTCCATGCCAGTCCTTCATCGGTCACAAAGGCAGGACGGAAGATCCTCGAAACGGACCCTGAATGTCCGGGAAGTCTCGGGATTGCCATATCGGAGGCTGTTGAGGACGCTGCTACTCACAGCGACACGAATTATGCCCTCGGCTCAGTCTTAAACCATGTCCTCCTTCATCAGACGATCATCGGCCAGGAGGCAAAGAGGCAGTTTGAGATCATCAACGACTACCCCGATATTGTCATCGGCAGTTGCGGAGGCGGGAGCAACCTGGCAGGGATCAGTTTTCCCTTCCTCCACGATAAGATCAACGGCAGGGAGGTGCGGGTGATCGCTGTTGAGCCCACCTCATGCCCTACACTCACGAAGGGTCAGTTCAGGTATGATTTTGGTGATACTGCCGGTCTTACCCCCCTTCTCATGATGTACACCCTGGGACATGATTTCGTACCTCCGGGAATTCACGCCGGCGGATTGCGGTACCATGCTGATGCACCGCTCCTGTGCCAGCTTTATCATGACGGCTTGATCGAAGGTGTGGCATGCGGCCAGACTGCTGTTTTTCATGCCGCAGTAACATTTGCGAGGGCAGAGGGAATCATCCCTGCACCAGAGAGCGCCCACGCCATAGCAACCACGCTGGAAGAAGCGATGAAATGCAAGGCTGAAGGCAAGGAGAAGACGATACTCTTCAACCTCAGCGGTCATGGATATCTCGATCTGGCGGCCTATGCTGATTACCTTTCGGGCAAGCTGGAAGACTATGCGTATCCTGAAGAGTTGATCAACGAGTCCCTGGCAAAGCTGCCGGTCATCGCTTGATCGCATAATCCATAGACTCTTAGTGCCTGGCAAGCCATAACGTGTTGAGCCATCGCCAGTTGACCTGCAGTCGGCCTCTGAGGTATTGTGCTTGAAAGGCATTGTTCTTCTCCGGCATAATATCTTCTTCAACATGCCTGTGCGCTTTGCCGGCGTAATCGACGTATCCTAGCGATCTGCAGGGAGTTTAATGGTGAAAGTCAAGATCTGCGGCATAACAAACATCGGCGATGCCCTCGTTGCAGTCAACTACGGCGCTGATGCTCTCGGATTTGTCTTCTATAAAGGGAGTCCGCGATACATCTCTCCTGAGGAGGCCAGAGACATCATACTCCAGTTACCGCCCTTTGTGACAACGGTAGGCGTATTTGTTGATGAAGAACTCGATGTGATCGAAAGGACGGTGAAACATGCTTCCCTGTCCCTGGTCCAGTTGCACGGTAGCGAACCCCTTGAGATGTGTGCGATGGCGGGACGCGCCATCAAGGCCATCAGGGTGAGGGAATTGAGCGACCTCGAACCCTTGAAAAGCTGCAGGCCATCTGCCTTTCTTCTTGACACCTATTCACCCGAGGGGTACGGCGGCACAGGGCAGACCTTCAACTGGGATGTCGCAGTCGAGGCAAAGCAGTTCGGGCATGTGATCCTCGCCGGGGGGCTCACCCCTGACAATGTTGAGAAGGCGATTCAATGGGTACGACCTTATGCTGTTGATGTGAGCAGCGGGGTGGAAGCGGAGAAAGGGAAAAAGGACCACAGGAAATTGAGGCGTTTCATCGAAAGGGCAAAGAGCGCGCGGTGAACCTGCTGCTACCGTGTTGTGGTTCGTTCCTCGGAAGAGACCCTGATAACGGTTTTTACATTTCCTCTTGGGTTGAAGTCTCCGATGACTTCGAGAAATCGAGGTTTCAGTCTCTTCGTGAGTTCAGAGTATATCCTGTTCGTAACCTCTTCGTGAGATATGTATACGCCCCTGAAGGAATTCAGGTAGAGTTTCAGGGCCTTCAGTTCCACAATCTTCTTGTCGGGTACATACTGTATTCTTACCGTCGCAAAGTCAGGGTATCCGGAACGCGGACAGAGACAGGTGAACTCAGAGAAACTGATTGAGATCTCGTAATCCCTTTCAGGGGACGGATTGTCCCATATCTCCAAACTCGCCTGTTTGAGCGCCTTCTCGCCGTACCTCATGGTGAAGAATCTAACATTTTGGCTGAAAATTTGTAAAGCTGCGTCTTCGCCTGGGAAGGGAAAACTTTTTTCCTATTATTTTCAGTGACTTCGCTTTTTTGATAGGGCAAAAAGGGATTTTTTTGTTGACAAAGAGGCCTTTTTTCATTACAGTTAACCTGTATGCGTAAGAGCGGCAATATTGTCTTTCCGTTTTTCCTTGTCATCTTCTTCTTGTTAGCGGCTTCCGGCAACACATGGAGCTCTGACTCTCCCCCCGTTGAACCGTCTTCTGCCGAGCATAACAAAGGACAGACAGAACAGACCCCCCTTCTCACGCAGGGCCCTGAATCAAAACCCGAGACCGCGATGTCTGGTGGAAAATCAGAAACAAACGTCGAGTTTGTTGATGTCGCCCCCTACGAGTCCAATCCTGTGGCGGCAAAGGCTGTACGGAGTAGTATATCGCTTTTCACAGAGAGGATAAAGGAGAAATTTTCGCTCTGGCTGGCGCGATCAGGCAAATATCTTGATCTCATGAAGGAGATCATGAGAGCGAACAATATCCCTGAAGATATCGCCTTCCTCCCCCTCATAGAAAGCGGTTTCAGCACCAATGCCTATTCCGTGGCGAGGGCGGTCGGCCCCTGGCAATTCATTGCGGCAACAGGGAAACGGTATGGTCTCAAGATAGATTGGTGGCGGGATGAGAGGAAAGACCCGGTCAAGTCCACGGAGGCTGCTGCAAACTACCTGAAGGACCTCTATGGCATGTTTGGCTCATGGAACCTTGCTATGGCAGCTTACAATGCCGGTGAGGGGAATATACTCAAGGCGCTGAACAGGTCAAAGAGCGATGACTATTGGGATCTTCTGAGCACGAAGCACATAAGGAACGAGACAAAGGAATATGTGCCGAGATTCATCGCAGCGAAAATGATCGCTGACGATCCCCAGTCCTTTGGCTTTGAGAATCTGAACTACCATTCTCCCCTTGCCTACGACGAGGTGACCCTTGAGAAACCCGTCGACCTTGACGTCGTTGCACGCTGCGCTGAAGTCGGCGTCGAGACCATCAGAGAATTGAACCCTGAGCTTAGAAGATGGAGCACTCCCCCGAATGTTCTTTCCTATACGATGAGGATACCGGACGGGAAGAAAGACCTCTTTCAGAAAAACCTTGATGCCGTCCCTGAAAAAGAACGGTTTACGATTGTCACGTATGTTGTCAAGAAGGGCGACACAATCAAAAAGGTCTCGAATAAGGCAGGCGTTCCGGTCAACGTCATTCTTGAACTCAATGAAGGTTTGAAGCCGCTCAAGGTCGGAGAGAAGATCTATCTTCCGCCAAGGGACAAGTTTTTCATGGACAGGGACGACAAGGCGACGGTGAAAAAGGCCACCCTTAAGAAACCGAAGAAGAGCAGGGGAAGGCTTGGTGGCAAGAAGGTCCTTGTAACCTCTCTGCCGAGAAAAGACGGGTACGTCAATAATTAGCCTGTAGGACCGATCTTTTTGCCGTGGTGCCGACACGCTATGGCATGAAGTATTGAACAACATACCGTATTGCAAGAAAGACAATCACCGCGCCAAGCATGAGTTTTAGGAACCTCTGCGGGACAAATTTTTGAAATCTTGCCCCGAAGTACATCCCGATAAACCCTCCGAGGCCGAAGAGAACCCCCAAAGGCCAGTCTGGCATCGCAGCGATGCCCTTGCCCGCAGGGATGAGAGTGAAGAAGAGCGCACCTGCAACTGAGGTCATGAACGTCGCCATCAGGGCAGCACCGGCAACAGTATAAACGGGCAGGTGAAAGACCGTAACACAAAAAGGAGCGATAATCGAGCCGCCTCCAATCCCGTAGGCTCCCCCGATGATCCCGACAATGAAGGCCAGGCCAAACATCTCTATGGTATTGAAGGAGAACCGTTCACCTCTGAATTCATATGCGACGCGTGTAAGACTTAGGGAGATCGTTCTGACCACAGCGTCCCGGGTAAGTACAGGTACCGGCCTCAACGCCTCCTGCCTCTTCCCCGCTTCTCCTCTTGCCCGAAACCTCTCCTCCGGAGATGGGGAGCCTGAAACAACACCCCTTCTCGTGTCTTTGATGAACTCACGAAGGAGCCGGAGGCCTGTGAAGAGCAACACAGAGCCCACAAAGAGCTTGAAGGCCCTCGGGTCCGGAATGTAATGGACCCTCGCGTAGTAGCCGAGAAATACCCCGGGAAGTGTGCCTGCGATGACCACCCATGTCAGGGGCCACGCCATGCGGCCCTCTTTGATGTAGCGGTACACGCCGCTGGGAATAGCAAAGATGTTGAAGACATGGTTTGTGCCGCTCACAGAGGGAGCTGTGTAGTTGAGAACGCTCATCTGGAAGGGGAGAAGGAGAAAGGCGCCGGAGATGCCCCCCATTGAGGTAAGAAAGGAGATTACCATTGCAACAAGCGGCGGGAGAAAGAGATTCGTTTTAACGCCGGAGACGGCGAACAGAAAATCCATGGGTCCTCCACATTCTCGATGGCCTCGGACGACGGTCAATTCTACACTGTTAACTCTGCCTGTTTCAAGAAAGCGATATCCCAGGTAGTGTCAAGCTTTTTGTGTAAATTCCTTTAAGAGCTTTTTCCCCCACTGTTCGTTCAGGTGATTCAATACCGCATATACGATCCTTTCAATGCTCTGGTCATGATTGAAGCAACTCATGGGCCTTGTCCTCCGCCTC
>DASRZP010000144.1 GCA_035686305.1 Thermodesulfovibrionales bacterium
CTCGAGGTAGAGAGTATGTCTTCTACGCATATAAGACTTCTCGTAAAATATCGTCCTTTAGCTGTGGCCTGAGCGCATCCATCGTCACAAGGTCCACTTTTCTGCCGAATAGATCTTCAAGGAAGTACTTGAGATCCATAAAATTATCGAAAGTCTCGTATCGCTCCTCAAATTCGATGAGAACGTCGATATCACTGTCGTCCTTCTCTTCGCCCCTCGCGAAAGACCCGAATACGCCAATCCTCAGGACATGAAATTTCTCTTTGATGGTGCTGTCATGCATTTTCAAGATTTCTATTGCACTCATTTAAATCACCTTGACCATCTATATTTTAACTTCGTTCCTCTATTCTACCCCACGCGGCCCATGTCCCGACCGCTCATCGCCCGAAAATCACCTCCAAATGCGCTTGCCTATTTATGACAGGAGTTCTTCGAACATGAATTCAATATCCTCGCCATTCTAATGTCAGCCTCAGCCATTCTATCACTCAAAATGCATTGCTTGACGACATGCTCAGGAAAAGGCCGATAACCGTCGACGACGGACTTAAGGGCATCGAATCTATTGAGAATGTCGTTCTTCGTCACCATTACATTCAATACTTATCTGCTATGAATCCATCTTCTCATAGCGCTGTCTCTATGCTCGATTATTCTTTCCCACCATTCATTTGTTTCTCTGATTGCGTCCCCATCCGCTCTATAGATTGACTTCAAAGCTGTCCGCTCCCATTGGTGGTCTCATGTTGTAATAGGTAATCCTGTCAAAACCAAGGAGATTTTCTATTTCTTCAACCAGGTGCTTGAGACTGCTGTTCATATATAGAATCAGGGAATAGTCAGCAATGGGGCCGGGCCTTTTCCATTCGAGTGCTTTCTTGATTGCCTCCGGCGACATACCTTCAGAGATTTCCTTTTCTTGTGGCGAAAGCCGTCCCACTATTTCATCGGATGAAAGAAATGACACTTCCTCAACCCTTTCAAGCTTTCTTTTTATAGCAACAACCCCTGCAACTTTTCTTGAAAAGTCAGTCTCGCTGAACAGACCATCCTTATTTCGGCTCCACCCTAAATGCCCTTTCATGCTATTAAACATTTCATACTCTGTTCCAAAAAGAGCATCGCATATATCTATATCGTACCTATTGTCAGCTTCCATAACTATAAGATTGATGTTTTGCTCGTCTGCTTTCCTGTCAAACGCTCCTATGCTTTACGACTATATCCGCATCCTTCACAGCCTGAACCTCTCCCTTTTCCCGCCAAGAAACTCAGCCTTCATCATCTTCAACTGTCTATCAATCTCGCTAAAGATTCTATTGACCTCATCCTCGGTATACTCATATGAGCTTTTGTTAGAACAATTGCCGAGTATCCTTATTTTATCGAGGATATCGTTTGTTCTTTTTGCGGCAAGTCTCTTGAACCGATCGTGTCTGGTTTCTTCTGCCATAGTTATCCAAATAATGAGTTTATGTCATAAAAATACCACACTATGCCTTCGCATACAAGTAAATATCAACGGTATTTATATCATACCTTCAGGGAGCTGATACCCTGACTGCGAGGTCTTCGGAAAGTGGATTACCAGCGGATTGTATACGAGCCTGCCACTGCGAGAAATGGCGAAAATAGGACGGGCACAACGACCGCGTAAAAATGTGGTCACAATTGTTGACATAATTGTGAGTAACGTGCTACACTGCCTCTCAGGAGGAGTCATGAAGGTAGCCACAGTCAGAGAATTCAGGGATAAAGCTACGAGCCTTCTTAAAGAGGAGGAACCGATTCTTGTGACGAGACACGGAAGGGTCACGGGCCTCTATCTGCCTGTTGAACATCCGGAAAGCTTTCCCGTTGAACTCAGAAAAGACGTGCTCGTACGCCTCGGTGAGTCGATAAGCCGTTCACTTGCTGAGAAGGGTATAACCGAGGAAAAATTGCTTGCGGACTTCGGGACATTCAAGAAAGCTCGCCGTAGACGCTAATGTCATCCTCTCTGCGGTTGCAGGCAAGGCAGCGCTTCGCGTCTTCCTTGACGACAACATCGAGTTCGTTACTACACACTTCAACATCGAAGAAGTGAGAGAATATCTTGGCGTGATCGCGGCGAAATACGGCTTCAGCGAAGAAATTCTCGAATCGCAGTTAAGGCTTCTGCCCCTGAAAGTCTATCCGGGGTCTTTCTATGAAGACTTTCTTCAGAAGGCGGCAAAGAGGCTTGTGGGAAGGGATTCCGATGACATCGAACTTCTTGCCCTTGCGCTGAGGCTCCGGGTGTTCGTATGGAGCAATGACAGGGATTTCAGAAATTCAGGGATTAAAGTTTTCACCACGGCACGTCTTCTAAAGCTCCTCAAAGCATAAGACAAAAGACCTCCTATCCAGGACCTCCCGTCTTGTCATCAACGATGTTTGAATCTGCCAAGTTGCGAACATCAGTGCCTCGCGATACAATGAATGGAAAGGACCCTGAACAGGGAGGTGAGAGCCATGGCTATGCAATGGAGAAGGAATGTAGAGGCTGCCCTGAAAGAGGCTAGGGACGGCGACCGTCCGCTGCTCATAGATTTCAGCGCGGCACCGGACTGAGGCGGTTGCGTTCGGCTGGAGGCCGAATCTTACTCTGACGAAGAACTTTCCACATTTATCAACAAGACCTTTGTACCTGTGGAGATACACATTAAAGAGAACCGCACCGGATTCCACCGTTTCGATGTCCTCTGGACTCCGTCAGTGCTCATCATGGATCCCCAGGGCAAGGAGAGAGTGAGAAATGAAGGATACCTGCCCAGGGTTGAATTCCAGGCATGGATAGAAATGAGTCTTGCAAGGCTCGCCTTTGTTGCAAAGAAATGGTCCGAAGCAGAAGAGAGATTTGACGGAATCGTCCGCCGATACCCTGACTCTGGAGTAGCCGCCTATTCGGTCTACTGGCGAGGAGCCAGTCGTTACAAGAAAACTCGGGATCACAAGGACCTGTCAGCTGTGAACGGGGAGTTCAAACACAGATATCAGGACAGTACATGGGCCAAGAAGGCCTCGGTCTGGGGTGACTGAAGCTTCCTTTGCTATCGTGCATCAGGGAAGGAGGTTGCTGTGGTGGTTAGACATGGCTTGAAAGATCGGGTCTTGAGTAGATGTGGAATCGAAAAAATTTGCAGAGGAGTTGTAATGATGAAGAAACTCACGGTGTTTACGATCATAATTCTCTTAAGTCTCATACTCAGCCCCTTAGCGGGCAACGCCGGGGAGTACCAGAAAACGCCCATCACTCACTCCGGTGATTTTAACAAGATGAAGGAGTTGCTGGGCGTCTGGGAAGGGAAGACCGACATGGGGAAGGGAATGGAGAGCATAAAGGCCACCTATGAACTTACGTCTGCGGGAAACGCCATCGTTGAGCGGCTCTTTGTTGGGCAGCCCCACGAGATGATTACCCTGTATCACGACTTTAAGGGAAGGTTAAGCATGACCCATTACTGCTCACTGGGAAACCAGCCCCATATGGACCTTATGAACCCCGGTGAAAATACGATGATGTTTGTCCTGTCCAAGAAGAATCCCAACCTTGCCTCGGTGAAAGAGACGCATATGCATTCGCTCAGGATCTCTTTTGACGACAAGGACGACATAACTCAGACGTGGACCCTTTATGAAAAGGGAAAGAAAAAATCGGAAGTCGTGATCAAATTAGTGCGTACAAGAGTTTGAGGGTTTCTAGCGGAGAAGAGGAGAAAACCGGTGATCATCTTTCTCCTTCTCCCTGCCCCGTATAAATAGAGGGCCTGACTCTTGAGACTCTATAGAACCTCAAGCCCGCGGGTCAAGGTCTGCAACGAAAGCCTCAGCCTCTTCCCTTCCTGCTTCCCACGCGAGTATCGCCTTCTTTCTCGCGCTGCCCCAGTGATACCCTCCTATTACACCAGTTTTTCGGATGACCCTATGACAGGGTATCAAGAACGCCACGGGGTTGTGCGCTATCGCATTAGCCACAGCACGGGTAGCCTCGGACTTTCCGATCTTGCTGGCAATGGCCTTGTATGAAGTGAGACGGCCGCGGGGAATGTTCAGGAGGGCCTGCCAGACCTTGATCTGGAGATTTGTCCCCTTTAAATATAGCGTGATTGTGGCTTTTGATTTTGTCGATCCGAATATTTTATCCGCATATGGTTTGGTCGCTGAGGAGTCTTCTACTATTTCTGCTCGGTCCCAGCGCTTTCTGAGGTCGCTCACGGCCCCTTTTCTGCCGCAGGCTGAGATAAAGGCGAGATTACATATTCCCCTTCCAGTAACCGCAATATAACACTCTCCGAAGGGGCTGGGATGAAAGCCATAGAGGATCTTCATTCCGGCGCCGCGATTTCTGAACTCATCAGGAGTCATCGCCTCGACATTCACGAACAGATCGTGAAGCCTGCTGGGACTCGACAGGCCCGACTCATAGGTCACATCGAGCAGGCTGCCTGCGTTGACCATCAATTTCTTTGTGCTCTCTAGAGTCAGAAGCTGAAGGAACTTCTTGGGAGTGATCCCCGCCCAACGTCTGAAGAGGCGCTGAAAGTGATGTTCGCTCAGGTTTGCGGATGCCGCGATGTCTCTCAGGCTTGGCTGACGGCGGAAATTGCGCTCAAGGTAAAGGATCGCCTTTTCGATGCGACGGTAGTTTTTCGATACTGACGGCATCTTCAAAGTATGCATGCCGTTAGCTTAACCCAGGTAAAGACATCCCACAATCCGGTTCTTGCTGTTGTTCCGGAGGGAGGGCGCCGAAGGCAAGAATCAATGTGCGATACGAAATGTCTCCCTCCTTCCCCCTGACCGATATTTTCACCGCTAAGAAACAGAGGAGCCCGAGATTCTCCTGAATCTCGGGCCCATTGGTTAAGTTCCGCAACAGAGGTCAAGACCTTTTGTGTTTAGAATACGCTACGGATGGGGAAAAAATCAAGGACAGGCTGATCAATGTGTCAATGAAGATCCTTCTCGCCCCCCTTCGCCTCCTTCATTGACAGCGAGGGATTCCCATGGTAGCGTGAGAATATCAAGGAGAAACGGGGAAAGGTTATTGAAGTTCGGCCCTCAGCGAAGGCGAAGCAGAGGGCGTGGGGATGGTACCCTTGAACGATGTCGTCAAGGTCAAGAAATGTTCATAGCTGAGGGTATTCGACATTTCAATGAAGGTGAGTATTTCGAGGCCCACGAGGCATGGGAGGGGGTCTGGAAAAATGCCACAGAATCTCAAGAGAAGCATTTTCTCCAAGGGATGATCATGATCGCAGCCGCCTTCCATCACCATAGAAGAAAGGAGTCTGCCGGTACGGCAAAGCTTCTGCGAAGAGGACTTCATATTCTTGCTGAGTATAATGAAGCCTCTCTACCAATCGACAAGGAAGATTTCTTGCGGTCCGTTACGGTGTTTTATGAAGACTTCACAAGCGGACGAGAAGGCTCATCGGAAAGGGGTTTCCCAAAAATCAAAGGACATATCGAGGATCATGGCACTTCTTGAGTCATACTGCCTGTTACAAGGACAGGGTCTCCTGCGGCGGAAAGCTTTCTTACGCCGCAGGAGATGAAAGGAATTAGCTCTCACAACAGATACGTCTCATTCTCTTCTTCCCGTTTGAAGAAACGGCCAGCACAACTTCAACCTTCTTTCCGCAGTTGCTGCAGCACTGCGCTCTGCCCTTTGATTCTGCCCTTGCAGCAACGTCGGTCTTTGACTTCTTCTCTGCCATATCTCTCCCTCCTTTCCTTTCTCAAATTATGGGAAATTGTAAAGTCCTTCATTTACGAGCGCCTGAAACGACGGCTCTGGCAATGATCCTCCTTGCCCCCGGCGCAACTCACACAGAAAATATCACAAACCTAATATATTAATACGATCCGGATAGTTCTGTCAATGCCTGTCGTACGAAAAGGGCAAAGGCGCGTCAATCGCTTATCAGCCTCGTGGCTTGCGCAAAAGGTCTCCCAGAGGACTTTGAGATAAAAGAGGACAAGTTTCTGTCTCGTGATAGCAGCCCGAAAACACATACGGGTGACCGAGGTCTGACCTTGCGGAGAAAAAGCGGCCACTTCGATTACAATAGGTGGTGCGGAAAGAGCGTCCGGCGGCAGGCTGAAAAATTGTCCAATTCATTGAAAAGGAGCGGAAATCATGGGAGAAGTGAAGAGCGCCTTCGAGAAGGCAATGGAAAAGATACAGAGCATAGAAGGGTTCAGCCCTGAAGAGCGGGAGGAGTTCAAAGATCGTGAGAAGCTGAGATCGCTTATGGGGCTCTTTTACAAGGGCGAACTTACGACAGAAGAGATAGGAACAGAGTTTAAAGGCATGAAACCTTCTCTTCTCGTAGAGGCTCAGCACAATATGGTTGATTCGATTAGATCAAACAGCTCCCTCAACGAACTGCAGCAGAGGAAAGAGGGAATTCTGGCACTAGAGTCACTAAAGGCAAGGAAGAATCCATCGGCAATTGAGTCGGTATTGAAGTCAATCGAAAAGGCGCGGAGAGAGCAGACCGAGATGAAAGAGAGGGCGATAAGGGAGCTCAGGCAGGCTGTTGAGCAGAATCCCCAGCTAAGGCTTCGTCCCGTGCGCAGCGCTGACGGAAGGAGCGTTCTTCAGATGCCGGTTTCCGTTGATGAGGCAGTACAGGCAAGATTGGCAGAATTTCTTGCTGAGCATGAAGAACGGTACGAGGCCTTTTTTGGTCAGGCCATAGCTCGCCTCAAGAAGGAGCTGAGATAGGAACGTGAAGAATGGCGGACTCCACCATGAGACAGCGGAACCCCTAGCTGCTTCATGAGAGAATGGTTGCCGCTGAGCTGTGCTTTATCAAGGGGCTGGACTTCGGGTATAGTAGTGAGGTGAGGTTTGAAGAACTGGAGATCCCTGACCGGGTTCTTGAGGGAATCAAGGCCGCAGGCTTTGTCGAGTGCACGCCGATTCAGGCACTGATTCTCCCTGAGGCCCTAAAGGGAAAGGACATTGCTGCCCAGGCCCAGACCGGCACCGGTAAGACCGCGGCCTTCCTGATCGCCGTTTTTTCCCGTATGCTCATTCTCCCTTCGCCGGGCCAGGGGCCCTCGCCGCGCGTTCTGATCATCGCGCCGACACGTGAGCTGGCGGCGCAGATAGAGGCCGAAGCCAAAATACTCGGTGGTCCCGCAGGGTTTAACATCTCAGCGGTATTCGGCGGTATCGACTACGAGAGACAGCGTCGGGAGATAGCCAAGGGGATAGACGTTCTCATCGGTACGCCAGGGAGACTTATCGATTATCTCAAACAGAGGGTTTATAGCCTGAAAAAGACCCAGTTTCTCGTCATCGATGAGGCTGACCGTATGTTCGACATGGGCTTTATTAGTGATATCCGTTTCCTCCTGAGACGGATGTCGTCTTTCAGCCGTCGGCAGTCCATGCTCTTCTCTGCAACCCTTTCGAACAGGGTGCTCGAACTCTGTTATGAGCACATGAACGTGCCAGAGCGCTTCTCTGCTACGCCCAAACAGGTAACGGTGGAGCAGATTGAACAGGAGATCTACCATGTCGGAAAATCCGAGAAATTCGGTCTGCTCCTCGGCATTTTGCGGCATAATCCCCATGGCCGCTTTCTCATCTTCAGCAACACCAGATCGACAGCGGAGCGCCTTGAGACCCTTCTGAAGGCGAACGGTCTTGCTACGGCTGCGATTACCGGCGATCTTCCCCAGAAGAAGAGGATGAAGGTCCTCTCTCAGTTTAAGGAGGGCACATTGCCCATTCTCGTGGCAACGGATGTTGCGAGCAGAGGGTTGCACATAGACGGCGTGAGTCATGTCATCAACTATGACCTGCCCCAGGACGCCGAAGACTATGTTCATCGTATCGGCCGAACCGCGCGTGCGGGCGCAGGCGGCAAGGCTGTAAGCCTCGCCTGCGAAGAGTATGTCCATTCACTTGCGGACATCGAGGACTTCATCGGTCAGAAGATCCCGGTCGCTTCCATAACTGATGAGATGATCATCACCGGCTACAAGAGGGCATTTGGTCGGGAGCAGCGAAGAGGGCATCTTCCGTCGGGAAAGGACCGCCGGAAGAAGAGTCCTATGGGGCCGGCAGGGAGCGGGCCAAGTCCGGGGAGGCGCTGACACGGTCTCTAGGAGGGAAGGTTATGGCCTCCTTCAAAGGCCTTGAGAGGGAGCATGAGGACTTCACGCTGAGAGTCAAGGCGTGAGCGATCAATCTGACGGCTGAGGAAGTCCGGCGGAACTTCGTTGTTTCTATTCATTAATAATAATTCTTCAGATCTACGAACTTCACCGTCTAGCCGGTGTTATACCTTTTGGCGTTGTCTGCTGACATAGGCATCGATGGCTGAGAAGGAGGCAGCATCAAGGTTCGTGAATCTGACGCCGTAACGGTTGGGATCATGTCTGCGCTTCTTCGGCAGATTCCGAACGATCTCAACATCCGTGGTGATTGACGCGGAACGCCCAACGGAGAAGGAGCACTTTACGGCGTCTCCTTCGAAGATCATGGCCGCGGCCTGAAAGAGCATACCGGAAGTACTGATGTTTTCTATAGAGCCGATGAAGTCTGTCTTCTGCGAAACTCCCCGGAGTTTCACACTGATGGGAATCCTCGCCGATGTTCTCGGGGCGATTTGAAGGAGTTGCCGGGCTTCCTCCAACAGGGTAGCGCTGCTTATGGGCAAGTTGACGAAGGCATTCGCCCTGCACCGGATACAACGCTCGATGTCTGATTCGCTCTCCGGGCAGACGATGATAATCGAAACATTTCGCAATCTCTCGTCTTCACGGATGAGGGAACAGAGCGTTTCTCCGGTCATATCCGGTGAGTCGAGCTTTGCGATGATGAGGTCGGCCTTCCCGGCTTTGTGGAGGGCAAGGGCTTTCTTATTCGTCGCGGCTTGTAATGTTCTGATCTCCAACCTGTTGAGAAAGCTCTTTTCACGGTCAATGACTTCCTGGAGGTCTTCTGCAAGAATTACCTTTTTCACCGGTACACCCCTATCAGTATATGAAGATTGCGTGGTGATTGTAAGGCTGTCTGCCATAATCAAAAAAATCCTCTTCCGTTAGTGGTTTTCCAAGGGAACTTCCCCGTACGTCTCTTATCGGACCTTTGCGAAAGAACTTTAATCAAGGGAATTGCTCGAGGCATTGGTTTGAGGAGTAAGAACACTTTTGAAACAGATTCTTTGAATTGCATGCGCGGGACAGCCGCAATGGGTTACTTGCCGCGAAACGGACGGCGACACCCGGCACGGGACGGTTGAACATTACGGGCCTCGGCTCTTGCCACGGAAGATTGCAGAATCTTCACATCATCTTCACGTTTCTGACATAGACTACTAATTAAGAGGTGAA
The DNA here is from genome assembly GCA_035686305.1 of Thermodesulfovibrionales bacterium. Taxonomy (NCBI): domain Bacteria; kingdom Pseudomonadati; phylum Nitrospirota; class Thermodesulfovibrionia; order Thermodesulfovibrionales; species Thermodesulfovibrionales bacterium. Next base: position 9,382 of record DASRZP010000144.1, read on the forward strand.
TATGGTAAAGCTCATGAAAGTAATCATACTAACAGGGGTGATTGCGATGCTGGCATTTTCTGTCTCTGAAGGTGCTAAGTATGAGACGGCGACCTTTGCAGGTGGATGTTTCTGGTGCATGGTGCCTCCCTTTGAAAAGCTCGAAGGGGTGGCGGAAGTGATCTCTGGTTACACGGGCGGCCATCAGGAGAATCCGACCTACGAGGAGGTTTCCGCCGGAAAGACGGGACACGTCGAGGCGATACAGATAACCTACGATCCATCGAAGATCTCCTACGCAAAACTCCTTGATGTCTTCTGGCGGCAGATCGATCCTACTGACTCCGGAGGACAATTTGTGGACCGGGGATCTCAGTACCGTTCTGTGATCTTCTATCATACGCCTGAGCAGAAAGCCCTTGCCGAGGAGTCAAAGGAGGAACTCCAACGTTCCGGCCGGTTTGGAAGCCCTATTGTTACCGAGATCCTCCAGGCCGGAAAGTTCTATAAGGCCGAGGAATATCATCAGGATTATTACAAGAAGAATCCGATCCGATACAAGTTCTACCGGTTTCAATCGGGACGTGATCAGTTCCTAAAAAAAGTCTGGGGTGGGGAAAAGATATCACAGGCATCAGGACTCTCAGGAATGCAGGGGTCCGGGGAGAAATGGAGGACTTTCGTGAAGCCATCAAGGGAAGAATTAAAAAAGAGGCTGACACCAATGCAGTATAAAGTCACTCAGGAGAACGGCACCGAGCCGGCATTTAACAACGAATACGCGAACAACAAAGCCGAGGGGATTTATGTTGATGTCGTCTCAGGCGAGCCCCTTTTCAGCTCTCTTGACAAGTACGATTCGGGTACGGGGTGGCCGAGCTTCACAAAACCCTTGGAGCCCGCAAACATCGTGGAGAGGTCCGATTGGGGCTTCTTCATGAGGAGGACTGAGGTGCGAAGCAAACACGGAGATTCTCATCTCGGTCATGTCTTCAATGACGGGCCGAGGCCGACTGGTCTCCGGTACTGCATGAACTCGGCAGCCCTGAGGTTCATCCCGAAAGGGGATCTTGCGAAGGAAGGATACGGTCAATATCTGACGCTCTTCAGTAAATAGAGGTTTTCGCAACCGCTGTTACTTCCCTTTGCACGAGGCTATCATGTTCAGGAAGGCGATGCCTCCTGGTATGGAGCCCGTCGGGAATATTGACATTGAGGAAATTGTTGATATTCTCATCTTAGAGCTGTGAGGGAGTTATCGTATCGCGCATAAAGATGGGGGAGCAGTGCCAGGCTTTTCCGGTCTGTTCAGCATAATACCACCGGGAATTGCTGAGCTCATGCCCGAGGAATATGCGGCTTTTCGCCCGCTCCTGGAGGATGGTCTGCGCTTTTTTCTGGAGCGTGTAACGCCAAGGAGAATGTTCTCAGCTCTTGCTCACCTGGAGGAGTTGCCTGCCAATACGAGTCTTTCGGATCGGACAACGGCGTTGCTGCTTCACTTTCCTTCGTTGCATAAACTTGGGCAGGTAGTTGCTCGCGATCGACGCCTGGATCCACAGTTTCGTAAGAGCCTGCAACGCTTAGAGTCCCTTGCACCGACAACAGCTGTTTCCGAGGTTCTGCCGATTATCCGCAGAGAAGTAGGCGACGGAGCAGGGATTTCTGTGGCGCCTAAGGCGCTCGCTGAAGGGAGTGTGGGCCTTGTTGTGCCGTTCACCATGCGGGAGGGCGGCTCTGTCTCAAAACATGGCGTTTTCAAGGTTCTCAGGCCGGGCGTCGAGGAACGGCTTCAGGAAGAGCTTACGATCTGGTCGGCCCTGGGTCCCTTTCTCGAAGAAAGAAGTCTCCACTATGGTCTCCCCGAGCTCAGCTACCGGGAGACCCTGGAGGGAGTGGCAAAACAGCTTCTCAATGAGATCAGACTCGACGGTGAGCAGGAACATCTCGTAAAGGCTGCGGCGCTCTATGCCAATTTCCCCCAAGTCCTTATACCACGTCTCTTCCCTTTCTCGACGGCCCGTATCACGGCGATGGAGCGGGTCTATGGCAGCAGAGTCACCCAAGGCGGCGCCCCTGAAACTGAACGCAGAAGGCTCGCCGAGCTTATCTGCGAAGCTCTTATCGCGAGACCATTCTGGAGTGGCGCTTCCGTTGTTACCTTTCACGCTGATCCCCATGCGGGAAACCTCTTCCGGACCCGTGACGGTCGTTTGGCTATTCTGGACTGGAGCCTTGTGGTTCATCTGGCCAAGGCCGAGATGGTCAAGATCATCGATGTCCTCCTTGCTGCCCTCACCCTGGACGAGAGAGGTCTCTGTCTGGCCCTTTCGAATCTGGCGAAGATGGTACCTGATGAATCGACTCTTCGTGCCGCTGCCCAGGAAGGGCTTCGGCAGGTCCGTGCAGGTACGTTTCCGGCACTGGACTGGATGGTGGCATTATTGGACCGGCTGGCAACGTCCTGTCGCGTGGTTTTTTCGGAGGAAATGACGCTCTTTCGCAAGGCGCTGCTCGCCCTTATGGGAGCGCTCGCTGACATTTCGAATGCAGCTGTTGCCGACGGCGTGTTGATCGGGACGGCCATGAGAAAGCTGAGAGAGGAGTTTTTCAGCCGTCTTCTGGCGTCGCCGCGGTCCCGGGCCTTTAGCACCCATCTCTCAAACGAGGATCTCTTCCTCCTCTGGGTCTCCTGGCCTGTTACTGCTGCTCGCTTTTGGCTTGGCATATGGGGAGACCTCCTCGCTGAAGTGCGGACTGTCCTGGGAGGCGGACGTACGGCGAAGCGCCGGTAGATTTCAAGAGGCCCGTAGGATTGACGTTTCATGGAACATGCTGATAGTCTTAAGAAATGCTGAAGGTATTTCGAGAAGAAGGAAACGCGTCGAAAGGCGTGTATGAAGAGTGAAGCCGTGAGTCATTATACCATTACCTGTAGAAATTGCGGTAAGAAGCTGAACGAAGTCTATTGCGCCTTCTGCGAGCACTGCAAAGATGCGCTCCTTGTAACCGAGTACCGGGAAAGGCAATTCAGGGAGGACTGTGGAAAGGGTATATGGAGGTTCAATTGGCTTCCCGTTCATACCCCATACTTTGACCAGTCGGGCCCTGTGATGTATCGCTCAGAGGGTCTTGCGGAAGTCCTCTCTCTCGATGATCTTGTCATAGCTTTTCATGGTTTTTGGCCGGAAAGAGGCGCACTCCTTCAGACCTGCACCTTTAAGGAACTGGAAGCTGCGGTCGTATTTCAGAATGCCAGGGAAAACGGCGTAAACGGATTAGTAGTCGCCTCTGCAGGAAATACGGCGAAGGCCTTTTCTCATCTCTCTGCAGTCTCGGGGTTCCCTGTGATAATTGTTGTGCCGTGTATGTGTCTTGTTGATATGTGGTATCTTGAAGCCCTCCAGGTCATTCCGACACTTGCGTTGAGCGACGGGGATTATGCAGATTCCATTGATGTCGCACGAAGGATCTCTCAGACCCTCGGGATACCCTTCGAGGGTGGGGTGAAGAATATCGCAAAGAGAGACGGCCTCGGAATCGTGCTGCTCGAGGCCTGTTCAAAGTTGGGAAGGCTTCCCGATCATTATTTTCAGGCGGTGGGGAGTGGCACAGGGGCCATAGGGGTATGGGAGATGGCAGAGAGATTTATACGAGATGGACGCTTTGGTCACAGATTGCCGGTACTTCATCTTGCGCAGAACGTGCCCTTTGTCCCGATGGTGAAAGCCTGGGAAAGGGATAGCCGGGACCTGTCGCCTGAGGATACGAGACCGGAGTTGATCGGCGAGATTACCACGAGAGTGCTCTCGACCCGTTATCCGGCATACTCCGTGAGAGGTGGCGTGTACGATGCACTCAAGGAAGCGGGGGGGAAGATGTATGGGATAAGGAATGAGGCGATATATGAAGCGATCGATCTCTTTGAGAAGACAGAAGGGATAGATGTCTCACCTGCAGCAGGTGTAGCAGTGAGTGCCCTCATGGATGCGGTGTCACGAGGGGCGGTCAGGAGAAACGAGACCATTCTTCTGAATATAACAGGAGGAGGGGAGAAGAGGTTGAGGAAGGAGAGGAAGACATATGACGTCGAACCTCGCCTCATATCAAAGGAGATTTCTGACAGAGAGATAGAGGAGTTGTTATGGGATGCCCTGAGGAAGAGCTGATTACCATACTAAAGAGCGAGGGGGTTGATTTCACGTGCTCCCTTCCTTGTGAGAAGATCAAGGAACTCCTCGGCATGGTTGCCGGGTTCTTCTTCCATGTCTCCCTGACGCGGGAAGAAGAGGGTGTCGGAATATGCGCGGGGGCCGCACTTTCGGGGAAGAGACCGTCGATCTTTGTCCAGAGTTCGGGGATCGGAAACATGATGAATGCCCTTCTTTCCCTCACCGGGTTCTACACGCTTCCCCTTGCGATCTTTGTGAGCCGGAGGGGAGTGTACAAGGAGAGGATCGAAGCCCAGGTGCCTATGGGTTCGAGACTTCCCATGATTCTCAAGGCCGCGGGCATGCCCTATTCGATCATAAACAGGAGGGACGATTTCGGGAAGATAGTAAAGAACCTGGCAAAGGTTTATGAAGACAATGCAGTGCATGTATTCCTCCTCAGCCCCCGCATATGGGAAGGGGCCTCTGCCGGTGGTTCTTTATCGAGTAACCGTGGAGGGGAGCAGCCTGAGATCGTTTGGGGAAGATGCGCAGAGAATACCAACAAGGGAAAACCAGTGTTCAGGCGCTTTGAGATTCTCAAAATCATAGCCCCTTATCTCGAATCCCATATCGTGGTAACGAATCTCGGGTTTCCTTCAAAGGAACTCTTTCATATAAAACATCAGCCGTCCAACTTTTACATGCTCGGGAGCATGGGAATGGCAACACCCATAGGACTTGGTATCGCCCTTGCATCGAAGAAGCAGGTAGTGGTCATTGACGGCGACGGCAGCATCCTGATGAACCCCGGCAGTCTTGCAACGGCTGCTCACTGTGCTCCGCAAAATCTCACCATCCTTGCAATTGACAACGGGTCCTATGGTTCCACTGGGAACCAGCCTACGTTAACCCGTTCCTGTGTTGACTTGGAACTCGTGGCAAGGGGCTTCGGCATAGGAGAGACAAGAAAAGTCTTTAGCAGAAAAGAGATAACTGATATCATGAAGAAGCCTTGCAGACGTCTGCGATTCATCCATGCCCTCGCCCTTCCGGGCAATGAAGACGTGCCGAATATTCCGATAGATCACTTTACGGTAAAACAATCCGTTCAGGGTTTTCTCAGATCGGGGTAGGGCGTCGTAGGTGTTAGGGGCCGTCATCGGCAATTCCCTCTCCATAGTGGTCTTTTTCGGGGTGTATTTTCGTGATGAGTGACGTGTCGAAGATCTCAGAGGCAGAGACGTCTCTCGATGTGTACCCGAGTCTCCGTAACGTTGCGGCAAATTCCATGGTAGCAGAGATGTACTCCTGAGTAAGGCGGCTGCAGTATTTTGGAGATACCCTCAGGGTTTCGAGAACAAAGTCCGGATCGATGAATCCCACGAGATCTGAGATCCTCTGCGCAGCCTTCCGTGGGTTCTTTCTGATAAGAGCCGTTGCCTCTTCGTGGAGGATAAGAAACTTTTCCACGAGCTCTTTGTGTCTGTGTAAGAAGGTTTTGTCTACGAGAATACCGTAACTGGGATTGTGAGGCCAGAGCCTGGACGGCGGATAGAGAATCTTGGCGTCGGCATACGTTCTTACGGCTACTGCCAATGCAGGAGTTCCAACCGCTGCCCACACCTCTCCCTTCACCATGGCCTCCAGAACCTGATCGGCCCAGGGAAAATGAACAATCTCGATCCTCTTCACGAGGCCGAACCTCGCAAGACAGTCGGAGACGATTACATCGTGAATGGAGCCCTTTCCCGGCACACCGATTTTCTTGCCGGTGAGCTGGCGCAGGATGGACCCCAGGTTGTGATCTTCCGGAAAGGCCAAAAGTTCCCTTTTCCCTGAAATCACGGTCCCTTCCATGTGTCCACCTGCAACGCAGATGATACCGACGCCTCTGCTTATGCCTATAACGGCAGGGGGCAACCCGATGTATGCGAGATCAAGCTCGCCCTCTTCGAAGGAATTCACGACGGCAGGTCCCGTACCGAAGAGCCTCCATTCCACTTCTGCGCCGAGACGCTCGTCGACACCGCTTCCTGCCATCAGGAGAAGAGAAGTATGAAAGAACGTGGAGAGATGACCTATCCTGATTCTCATAAGTGCCTCTAGCGTAGAACATACGAGGAGAATTTGCAATTACCTCCAAGGTGCATATCAAGGGGGGATTCAATCATTCTCGCCAGGGCATCCTGCCTCGCCTCACCGTCCTGGCGAGGCTGTCACGCCGCTAAAGCCGTTCATCCGGCATTGTCACGCCCTAGAGAACCAGCGGCTTCTGATCGCTGATGCCGGCGGCCATTCAACGTTGTGCCTTCGGTCAGGACGTGATAACATAATAGGAGAGGAATACAACGTCGAAGGTGCGATCGTGTCCGTTCCTCTTAGTAGGTATGCGATGCACAAGCGCAGGGACGCTTCCCGTTTTGAACAATCAGCGAAGAACAGAGTCGGACGCCATGAAGATGGGGTGCGGGGCGGTTCACTACAGAGGACGCTGCCGAAGCTGGAAATCGTCCTCAAATGCGACTCAACGGGGAGCGTGGAAGCTGTTACGAACGGTATTTTAAGAATCACCGTCCCGCAGATCGAGATCAGCATCATTCACAGCGGCGTTGGTGAGATCAGCAAGTCCGACGTCCTCTATGCCGAAACAGGGAGCAGACTTATTGTCGGTTTTCAGGTTCATGTAGTGCCGGGAACGGAAAAAGTGCTGAGAGAGCGTCATGTTGAAGTCCGGCTCTACGACGTGATTTATTCATTGCTTGCAGACATAGAGGAGATTGCTGCGAGCATTGTCCCTCACGAGTCAGAGGAACAGATTATCGGATCAGCCAGGGTCATAGCCCTCTTTAAGGGCAGTCGGAAGGGAATCATCATGGGTTGTGAGGTGTCGAGCGGCTTTCTGGCCGTTGGTGAACGGTTCCGCATCATCTCTGCCATGGGACCGGTATATTCAGGGGTGATCGAGTCAATCCATATCGGGGAGCAGGCGGTACAGAGGGCAGGGCCCGGAGAAAAGGTCGGAGTAAAGGTAAAGAATTTCACCAGGATAAGAATGGGCGACCTCGTCGAGAGTCTCCGGCCGGTGCGTCAGAAAGTTCGAGTCTGGCAAGCGACGGGAGAGATAGTCAGAAAATAGAACCTTCTCCCGCAAATCCGCACGCTTTTGAAGGGCGGGACTAAAAACAGGCGGCCCGCAGTGATTTACGGGCCGCCTTCCGATCTGACGGTTTATTTCTTTTTCTCTGCCTTCTTCGCAGCTCCCTTGACCTCGATGCTCGTGGCCTTCATCTTATATTTGATCGTGACCTTCGAGCCCTCCTTTCGCTCAGCGGCAAGCTCCAGAAACCCTAGAGTTGAAAATCCCCTCATTCTTGGTAGAATGAAGACATGGGAAACGATGACATCCTGGGTGAAGTCATTGCGGTCGAAAAGGAGATTCAGCGAACCCTTGATAGGGAGAAGGGGAAATCTCGTGAGTGGCTTGATGGGGTCAGGAAGGAGACCGAGGAAAAATTCGCCAGGGAGGAAGAAAAGATCAAAGGCGCTTTTGCCATTGCCCTGGAGCAGGCACGAAAAGAGGCAGACGAGAGGGCCGCGATGATTGTCAGGGATGCCGAGGCCAATGCCCGAGGGCTTGACAACCTGGAGGACGACTTCTTGAAGAAGATTATAGAAAAAGGGATCAGAAGAATCCTGCCGGATGGACTCCATGATAGTCAGGATGTCAAAGGTTGAGATCGTCGGCACAAAGAGTCTGCTCCAGGATGTCCTCTCGCTGCTGAGGGAATTATGCATATTCCAGATCGAGCCTGCCACCGTCCGTGTTGTAGAAGAAGAGTACCATAAGGACATCAGGTCTTTTTTGCCTGATGAAAAGACGGCCTTCGAACGTTTTTTCCTCGAAGACCTTCTCTTAAAGATCGATGAGCTCTTTTCTTATCTCCCAAAGAGCGCGGTGAGAGAGAGCTATCTTGAACCCCTCTCGGTCCTTGACACCATAGCGAAAATGATCCAGCGGCATATTGCGGCATCCAAGGAATTGCACGACAGACGGGAGGCCCTGCAGAAAGAACTTGCAGAACTCGGCCGCTTCAAGATTTACTTGCGAAGCCTTGCCTCCCTCCTGGAAAGCACAACAGAGACGCCTGACCTTGATTTTATCGGGCTCGTCATGCTGGAGCCTGGCAGGATAGAGCATCTGAGAGAGGGGCTCTCCCGGATAACCGACTGGAGGTTTGAACTCGTCACCGAGGCAGCAGAAGACGGTTCTCTCGTCGGATTGATCACCGTTGAGAAGGATGTTTCTGAAAGAGTGAAAAAGGCACTCAGCGACGAGCATGTCCCTGAGCTCACCTTCCCCGCGTCCTTTGGCAACCTCACCTTCCCCGAAAGAATCACCTATGTGATGAACAAGATTGGCGAGGTATCGCGGGAAATAGAGAAGATCGATGCTGAGCTCGAAAAGTTCTGCCATCGGTGGGTGCCGATTTACCAGGGCATAAGGGAGTGGATAGACGACCGTCTCGCACTCATGAGCACTGCTGCCTTTGCCTTCGAGACGCGGATGTGTTTTTTCATTTATGGATGGATCCCCTCTCGCGACCTGGAAGGTCTCAGAAGGAAATTGGCCGGCCTTTTTGGAGGGAGGGTGACGCTTGAAGAAAAAGAGGTTCACGAGGAGGACCTCGAGCAGATTCCGATCATCCTAAAGAATCCTCCCTACTTTAGGCCCTTCGAACTCCTCACCGGCGTCCTTCCGTTGCCTTTGTATACCTCGTACGATCCAACGCCCTTTATCGGGATATTCTTTCCCATCTTCTTCGGAATGATCCTCGGCGATGCCGGTTATGGTCTGATCCTCTTCCTCACATCTTTTTTTCTCTTGAGGTTCGGGAAGCAAGGCCCCGTTCGTGACGGAGCCAAGATACTGCTGATCTCGTCTCTCTATTCCTTTTTCTTCGGTGTGCTCTTCGGCGAGTTCTTCGGCGATCTGCCCCACAGGCTCTTCGGACTCGAGCCCATCTGCATAGAGCGGCGTACGGCGGTAATCCCGATGCTCTACTTTGCGCTCTCCGTCGGTATTGTCCATATCATTCTGGGGCTTTTCCTGGGCGCCTTGACGGCCTTCAGGAAGAAGACGAAGAAGGAAGCCGCCTATAAACTCCTGAGCATCCTCATCATCTTCTGTCTGATCGCCGTGTTCGCGTCATTCTTCGGACTCTTCCCCCCATTCCTCACGCAGCCCGTCATTCTCGTCATTCTCTTTCTGACGCCCTTTCTCTTTTTCACGGGAGGAGTGCTGGCGCCCCTTGAGTTCCTCAAGAATATCGGGAACATTATCTCCTATGTGAGGATTATGGCCATCGGTCTCACCTCTGTACTGCTGGCCTTCGTTGCAAACCAACTCGGGGGATTGGCGGGCAATATCGCCATCGGTGTGGTGGTGGCAGGTCTGCTCCACGTGCTGAACATTATCCTCGGTGTATTCTCACCTACTATACATTCCCTGAGACTCCATTACGTGGAGTTTTTCAGCAAGTTTATCGAACACGGCGGCAGGAAGTTCACGCCCCTGAAGAAATAGACGATTGAAGTGACGGAACCTCGGTGAGATAATAAAAACAGAGGAGAGAAGGAGGCCACCTATGAATATCGAGAAAGTACTCATCGCTTTGTGCGCAGCTCTGGCAATCGGTATCACCGCCATCGCAACTGCCTGGGCGCAGTCGAGGATCGGATCGGCAGGAGCCGGCACGCTCGCGGAAAAGCCAGAACTCACCGGTACGATCGTTATCCTCGTCGCCATCCCTGAAACCATGGTGATCCTGGGCTTCGTGGTCGCGACAATGATACTCTTTACCGTCAAGTAAGATGGGTTACAGGGAATTAATCGAATCTCTTCGCAAGGCGGCTGATGAAAGGGTCCGGTCGATCTGGCAGGAAGCTGAAACAGAAGCCGAGAAGATAAGGAACGAGGGAACCCGCAAAGCGGCTCAGGTGCGGGACGAATACGCCGCGATGGAGGGGACCGAGGCCGAAGCAACGGGCTCAGCTGTCATCTTTGATGCACTCAACCGCTCCCGGATGTACAGACTTACGTCTGAAAAGAGGCTCTCCGACCGCCTTTTTGCGCTTGCCGCATCTTGCCTAAGCCCGCTGAGAGATGAAGGATACGGGGAGAACTTTGAGGTGATTGTGAAGGAACTCCCTTTGTTTCCCTGGAAGACGGTCAGGGTGAATCCCCGGGACGTGGGCCTTGCAAGAGAGAACTTTCCTGATGCTGAGATTGTCTCAGACGAGGGCATCACAGGAGGTGTCGATGCCGAGACAGAGGAAGGGAAAGTCAGGGTGATTGACACCTTCGAAAAGAGACTGGAACGGGCATGGGTGGAGATCCTTCCCGCATTGACAAAAGAGATTTACGAAGAGGCAGAGAGACGTGGAACTGCTTGACAGTCCTGAAGACAGGGGGTATCCTGCTGAATATCTCCTTTCGAGGATCAGAGGGAGGAGGGCGCGTCTGATTATGGACTGGAAGCCTTTAATCCTTGAGGGAGATCCCCTCGAATATCTCTCCTCCAGGCGATACCTTGGTTTTGTTGCAGAAAAATCTCCCGAGGGCGTATGGAGGCAGCTCATGAAGGAGTATCGATGGATCTATTCCCAGATGAACAGGGTCCTCCGGGACATATTCTGGCCTTTTTTCCTCTATTCTGAGCTGAGAACGCTCTTCATATGCCTGAGACATATGAGGGACGGAAAGGAGGCGAAGATTGATCATATCCTCGCGGTAAGCCTCCTCTCGGACACGATAAAGACAGTTCTGAGAAGAAGCAAGGATACCGCCTCGGCCGTCGCAGAGATCGAAGATATCTTCCTCACTCTTTCTGAAGGATTCGGCGGTCTGACCGGGATTGTTGACAGGGAAGGGTTAAGGGGAGTTGAGCAGCGTTTAACCGACGCATACCTCGTCTTTCTTGTCAACTCGAAGATCAACACCCTTTTAAGACTCTTTTTCAGCAGGGTTATCGATTCGCGGAATATTATCAGCCTCTATAAATATTTAAGGCTCCATGGAAAGACGCCTCCCTCGTTCATTGCCGGCGGGAGCATAGCCGAATCGCGGCTCACGGAGATCCTCGATGCCGCTGACATGTACGGCCTTGGGTCGCTGATCGGAGAATTCTCCGGGATTACCATTGAGATGCCCGACGCTACGAAAGTGGAGGTTGCTCTCTACAGAGGGATGACGCGTTTTTTGCGGAAGGAAGGAAGAGACCCCCTTGGTATCGGGATCATCCTCGACTATCTCTGGAGATCTTCCCTCGAGGCTATGAACCTCAGTGTCCTCTTTTACGGTAAGGATCTTGAACGCGACGAGATCGCCGCGGAGATCGTCTATTGAGAAAGATCACCTTCATTACTCCGACTAATGGCCGATATGGTTTCAGCCTTGCGGGGGTTCCCCAGTATACGGCAGAGGCGCAGGACGCTGAGGAGATGCTCAGAAAGACCATGACTGAACCTGAGACGGGACTCGTTGTGATTGATGAGCGCCTGATAAAGGGGATGTCTGAAGAGCGAATGAGGGAGCTCGAACAGACATGGCAGGGGACACTTCTCGTTCTCCCAGCACCCGAGAAATTCCCCGCTGAAGTCGAGGACTATGCTGCGCGGCTGATCAGGAGGGCGATCGGATACCACGTGAGGTTGAAATTGTGAGCGGGAAGATCCAGGCCATATCAGGACCGACGGTGAGCGTTGATCTGAAGGGACTCAAACTCTATGAGAGGGTCTATGTGGGCCATGTCATGCTCACGGGCGAAGTGGTGCGGCTCGAGCAGGAAAGGGCAGTGATCCAGGTCTATGAAGATACCCGCGGTCTTGCCGTGGGGGAGCCGGTCAAAGGAGCGGGAATGCCGCTTACGGTGCGTCTTGGAGCAGGGCTTCTCTCGGGTATGTTTGACGGTCTCCAGAGGCCCCTTGGAAGGTTAAAAGAAGACATGGGACCCTTTATCAGAGGAGGGAAGGAGTTGTATGCCCTCGACTATATAAGGCGCTGGAAATTCACACCCCTCCTGAAGAAAGGAGATGAGGTGACCTTCGGGAGCCCCGTGGGATTTGTGGATGAGGGGCCGTTTAAACATTACTACTTCTGCAGGTCAGAAGGCGGCGGAAGGATTGCGCGGATCGCTGACGGCGATATGAGCCTCGACGAGCCTTTGGGAGAATATGAAGACGGTCAATACATCACCGGATGTCAGGAATGGCCGGTCAGGACAGCCCGTCCTTACAGAAAAAAGCTTGCGCCGAGCAAGCCTCTCATTACGGGCCAGCGGAGCATAGACTTCCTCTTTCCTCTCGCCCGCGGAGGGACGGCCATCTTCCCCGGCGGATTCGGCACCGGAAAGACGATCCTTGAGCAGTCTATCGCAAAGTTCGCCGATGTAGATGTTGTCGTCTATGCCGGGTGTGGTGAGCGAGGAAACGAGATGGCAGACTTGATAGCTGAGTTCGAGGAGCTCACAGATCCATGGACCAAACGACAACTCATGGAGAGGACCATCCTTGTGGCCAATACCTCGAATATGCCTGTCGCGGCCCGTGAGGCTTCCATCTACACAGCTGTCACCATGGCCGAATATTACCGGGACATGGGTTATCACGTGCTCTTTCTTGCAGATAGCCTTTCGCGCTGGGCGGAGGCGTTGCGGGAGATATCCTCGTCGCTGGAAGAGATGCCGGGAGAGGAGGGCTATCCCACCTACCTTGCCTCCCGGCTCTCCGGTTTCCTCGAAAGGGCTGGCGTCGTCGAGACCATGAGCGGAAAGATCGGTTCGCTCACCATGATCCTCTCTGTCTCTCCTCCCGGAGGGGACTTCACTGAACCCGTTACCCAGGCATGTCTCAGGACAACAGGCGCATTCCTCATGCTCGACACTTCCCTGGCGCACAGGAGGCACTTCCCTGCCATAAACTGGTTCCAGAGTTATTCTCTCTATGGGAGGGATATAGCCGGCCATTATCGTGAGACTGTCGCTCCTGAATGGGAGCAATTGCAGCAGAGGTGCAAGGAGATCCTGCAGGAAGAGGAGTCGCTCAGGGAGGTCTCTGAGATTGTCGGGGCAGAGGGGTTGCAGGATACCGACAGGCTCCTCATGATAGTAGCAGAGATGATACGTACCGAGTTCCTCTCGCAGAATGCTTACAGTGAAGATGCATTCTCGCCGCCCGAAAAGACCCTTGGGATTATCAAAAGGATACTCGGATTCTACGATCGCGCTCGTGAAAAACTGAATCCGGGAACGAGTCTTGAGGAAGTATTGCAGACCGAGAGATCGGATGATCAAAGAAGAGAGGAGGCGTGATGCCCTCATGGGGAGAAGAGAGAGGGCAAGATACGGTTTTTCATATGACGTATCGCATGCGTAGGCTATGAGGCTTTCAGAACACCGATACAAAACCATCTCCTCCATCGCAGGACCTCTTCTCTTCGTCGAGAAGGTCTTCAGTTCGAGGATCGGAGAGGTCGCGAGAATCATTGCCCCTGACGGGAGAACGATGGATGCCGAAGTGCTCGAAGTGGAGGGAGAGACGGCATTGATCCAGGTATTCGGGGAGACCCAAGGACTGGACATCGAACGGACATCGGTCGTCTTTACCGATTCGATCAAGAAGGTTCCTCTCTCCTCCGACATTATCGGGAGGGTATTTAACGGTTCCTTTGTGCCAAAAGACGGCCTCCCTCTGTTCAGCCCTGAAAAGTGGATCCCCATCACCGGTGCACCGATCAATCCCGCAGCCCGTGCACGGCCTGAGGACTTTATCGAGACCGGCTTCTCAGCTATTGATGGACTCAATACCCTGGTGCGGGGCCAGAAACTCCCGGTATTCTCGTGCGCCGGACTTCCTTCAAAAGATGCCGTCGCCGGCATCCTGAGAAATGCCCGCGTTGCAGAGAGTGAGGAAGGCTTTGTCGTGGTCTTTGCGGCCCTTGGACTGACCTTCCATGAGTATTCCTTTTACCGGAGGGTCCTCGATGAGATGAAGACGGGTTTCGTCAGCTTTGTCAATATGGCGGATGAGCCGGTCATGGAAAGGCTCCTGGCGCCGCGCTTCGCCTTGACTGTGGCAGAGTTTCTGGCCTTCGAAAAGGGAATGGATGTGCTCGTGATCATTACCGACATGACGAATTACTGTGATGCCTTGCGTGAGATATCGACGGCCAGGGAGGAACTGCCCGGAAGAAGGGGCTACCCGGGTTTTATGTACTCTGACCTTGCTTCACTCTATGAACGGGCAGGCCGGATCAGGGGGCTTGAAGGCTCTGTCACCATGTTGCCGGTCGTAACGATGCCCGAGGATGATATCACTCACCCCATCCCCGACCTCACAGGGTACATCACCGAGGGTCAGATCGTCTTGAGCAGGGAACTGCACCAAAGGGGGATCTTCCCTCCCATTGACGTGCTGCCAAGCCTTTCACGCCTCATGCAAAAGGGGATCGGGGAAGGCCGTACGAGGGCAGATCATCGGAAGGTCTCCAACTACCTGTACCGGTATTATGCCAAGGGAAGGGACCTCAGGAAGCTCGAGGCCATCGTCGGCAGGGACGGAATGACAAAGACGGACATCCTGATGCTCGATTTCGCAGATGCCTTTGAGAAGGAGCTTGTGGGTCAGGGCATGACACGACGGACCGTCCAGGAGACCCTCGATGCCGGTATCGATCTTATGAAGAGGTTCTCCCTCGAGGTGCCGTGATACATCCTACGCGGACAAATCTCCTCCTCCTTAAGGAGAAGTACCGGTCAGTCACGAACAGTATCGGAATTCTCAAGGCGAGGAAACAGGCCCTCATCAAAGAGTTCCTTGCAGCCACAATCCCCTTTCTCAAGTCCAGGGAGGATATCAGAAAGACCTATGGCAAGGCGCTCCAGGAACTGGCGCTCAGCCTCGGCCATGAAGGCAAGGACAGCGTCGAGTCGATCGTCGTTGCCACAGAGCGTGATTTCAGAATCGAAGTCATTGAGAAGAGCATATGGGGCTTGCGGTATAAAGATATCAGTTTTCATGATACTCCTGTCAGAGAACCTCATGAACGGGGCTACGACGAATTCTCCACGACTCCTCACCTCGAAGAAGCGACGGCCAACTTCGAAAAATTACTCGAGTCTATGCTCAACATCGCCGAATATGAGTCCAAGATAAAACGGCTCGGCAACGAAATCCTGAGGACCACAAGGAAGATCCGCGTCCTGGAGGAACTCGTCTTTCCGAAGATCAGGAGCCAGATTAAGGTCATCACACAATTCATCTCGGAGAGGGAAAGGGAGTCATATTTCCGTCTCAAGAGATTCAAGGAGATCCGCGGCGAAAAAGAAGACCGGGAATCCTTTGAGCCTGCCTGAGGCTTCGTCGTAATTTTTTTCGCACCGATCGGTCCACTTCCTGATAAAATAGAAGACAATGAAATGCCGCGTCGATCTCCATGTCCATTCAAGATACAGCGGGGACAATGATTCCGACCCTGAAGACTCCGTTGTCCATGCCATCAAAATGAATCTGCAGGGCATCGCCTTCACCGAGCATTATTCCTATGAGGCCTCGGAACCTGTCGAGGCATTAAGGGAGAAGTACAGGGACAGGATCATGATATTCAGGGGGGTAGAGTTCTCGACGGCAGAAGGGCATTGTCTCGTCTTCGGCGTGAACACCGACAGCTTATCGATCAGGTGCGCGCCCTTCGAAGAAACGGTGAAGGTTGTTACCGGGGCAGGTGGTGTTGTGATTCCGTCTCATCCCTACCGAAAGGGAAACAGCCTCGGAGATATGATACTGCATGTAAAGGGGATATGCGCTGTGGAAGGCCATAACGGTTGCAACATGCGCGCCTACAATGCGCAGGCAATAGAGACTGCGAGGATCCTTAATCTGCCCTATACGGGGGGGTCTGATGCCCATGCCGCCCATGAGGTGGGCGCTTGCTTTACGGAATTCTGGAACGAAGTGACCTATGACAATTTCGTTGAACTCCTGAAGGAGGGAAATTATCAGGGTTTCGACGTGCGGAGAATATGACAGAGCAAGAGCGTCCTGGGGAGGTGATGGGAAGCCTGAAGACCCGGCCGCGGGATGGAAGAACGTAAGAGGGGTATGAAAAAAGTTCTGGTCCACAATGAGTTCAAGACCCTCCTGGAAAAAGAGAGCACCATACTTTCGAGGGAGAACTTCAGGATCTTCGGCGCAACAACTGCTGAGGAAATGATGAAAATCCACAGGAGCGAAAGGGTGGACCTCGTGATCGCGGACTATCATATGAAGGAAATGCGGGGGGATACGTTCTGCTCTGCCATACGGGGAAACGATGCCCTGAAGACCGTTTCGATCATCGTCATATGCCCCAGGAATAAAACTGTTATCGAGAAGTGTCGGGCCAGCGGAGCCAATGCTGTCGTAATAAGACCGATCGACGCCGAGGAATTGCTTCGAAGGGCAGCGGCACTCTTGAACGTACCGAGGAGGAAGAGTCTGAGGGGCGTCATAAAGATTACGGTGAATGCCGTGTTTCAGAATGACTCCTTCTTCTCAGGCTCCCTCAATATTAGCACGTCAGGCATGCTCCTCGAGACGGACCGGATGCTTTCCCAGGGCGACAGGCTGACATGTTCCTTTGTCCTCGACCGGAAGACGACTGTGACGGGAGAGATTGTGAGGAAGGAGGAAAAGGGTCCGGCACTCTACCAGTACGGGGTCCGGTTCATCGGCCTTGACTCGAAAACAAGGGCCGAGATAGAAGAGTTCATAAAGATTCAGTGACAGCATGCTTGGAGACCGTAATGAACGATGCTCCATGCAGAGCGTTCAGTGGGCAAAATTGCACATCTGGCAATTCCCACGGTTCTCACACCAGTCCGGTGATGGCTCCCGAACCGGGCAGTAAAGATTCCAGTAACCCTATATTGCTGGGTGAGGTCGGAGTTGCTGTCGAAACTATCTATCGATAGCTATACCTCTCACTTCTCTATCCGAGTGATTTTCGTACCCTGCAAGCCGAGACCTCCCATAAGTCCCTTCTGATCGAAGAAAAAGGCATAGATCTCTGATTGCAATGTCGTAGTTGAGATGGACTTCGCTGCACCTATGTCCACAACGACGACGGTCGGGCCAACGCCAAGCTCCCACCCGTCACTTTTATCGAGCCACTTCAGCGACGAGTCGGTCATAAAAAACAATGCATAGCCGAATTTCTGAATACCGGCCTGCAGCCCATACGAGGCCTGAACGGTGTTGTAATACCCAGCCGTCTTCCCTTCCTCGAGGAGGGCGCCCTCACCATACTGTCCTCCAACAATGAATCCGCCCTTCACAATGCCAGGGAAGACAAGGATGCCCTTCGCTTTTTCACCAAGTGCCCTGGCCGTAGCGGACTTACCATAAAGCTTGTCCAGAGCACTTTTGACATTTCGGTTAATCTGTGCTGCCGACGCTGCAGCAGCTGGATCAGGAGAAACGAATATGCACGCGACAAGAAGCGCCAACAAGGCGGCTCTCAAATGAAAGTATTTCATAGTCGCACCCTACCTTTCTTATCACTTCTCCGCCGCTTTCATGAGCGGTATGTTTTGGGCGAGCTCATAGTACAGAGCGGCCTGGATCTTATTCTCGATCTGGTAATAGCGTGCCGTCTTCACCGGAGACAAGACTTTGCGAAACTTTGGGAGATAAGCCTTTCTGAGTTTTAGCCCCAGAGTCTCGATCGTCATATATTCGCCAAGAAGCTTCTTCGCTTTATCGTCGGTCATGTTGTCAAAGGCATCGGCATAGTCTTTGATCAGATTTATGGTGCGTGTGCGTAGAAGAAACAGTTCTTCCTGATACCGCTCATAGATTGGCCAGAAGCCCTTGGCTTCGGACTGCGTCAGTTGCATATTTTCAGCGACGAGAAGCTTCTTGTCGGCACGTATCTTTTCAAGGACGATCTGCATGTTGTCCGCAGACTTATCCTGCCCCATCGCGGTAGCGGCAACAAACACGATCAC
>DASRZP010000145.1 GCA_035686305.1 Thermodesulfovibrionales bacterium
AAATGCACTTGGCCTTATTTTATGCTCTTTCAGACGCTATACGAGGCTGGATATCATTAGGTAGGCAATTCAATGGCTAAATTGAAGTGCAATTCCAATTACTTACGAGACATGGGAGATCCATCGGCGAAAGTCGGGTCATAACCTCAATGTAGAATGATCGCATTTTTTTGTTCATTATTTACTCCCTAATGCGGGGCTGAGCGGTGCCCCGGAGGGGAATCCTGCTCCTGTGCCTGGTTCGCCCCGCAGCGGAGCGGAGGGGTGAATCAGGCACACCGCTCAGCGCCGCGTTCCTCCCCGGAGCGAAGCGGAGGGGAGGAACGACCATGCTAACCAGCGAGCGCAGAGGCCAAAAATGAAAACCAAACCGCGTTTATTGCGAGTCTGGTTGAGCATTTTGTTCTGCAAAATTTTATTTGATTTTTCTTACCATCCGGCAGTGCTTTCATCAATATCGATTTCAGCAGTCATGGGGATTGAAAATGTATTGTTGTACATGCGAATATTTGATGCACCTGCACTGCGGATGCCTATGCCGGTGGACCCGACAAGATGACGATAATATTTTTCAACTGCGTCGCGAAAGGCGGAATAGTTAAGCGGACCAGAATAGCCTTGTGGCTTGCTGACTTCAATGCTACCACCTTCAAATTGATCACCCACGGCAAGTTTAATATCAACGGACAAATCGTCAATTCTTTTGTCTGGCAACTGAAGAGAAAAGAAAATGCGAGATACCATAAATTCGTCATTACTTCCAAGTTCCTGAGCATTTTGAAGGCATTTGTGAAACAGAATTTTAGCTTTCATCGGGTTTATCTCCTTCGTGAAAGGTGGTGATTAAAATGTGTAAAATTGCGGCTAACAAAACAACAGACGGTTCTTATGTCCATAATTGCCTGATCGAGCGACGGTTGGATGATGTTTCGGATTGTCTTTTTTTTATAGTTCCTGATGGATCAAGTATGATTACTAAACTGGATAGATATGCCATTATTCCGATTGAAGAATATAACCGATTGAGGGCAAAAGATTGAGTTGTCTTTATTATCATTTTATGCAGAACCATGTTATTAAGCGACATACAGAAGTTTAGCAGAAAAAGGTGATTTTGTGAAATAGAAGTTGACATAACACCTTGATATCATTATATTGATTTGTCGCTCATCATAACAAGAATAGTGCATAGCGTCATCGAAGGGGGCGCCGGGATGATCAGTGTGCCGATTGAAATAGTGCAACAGTTTGAATCGAAGCTCGCCAAGCATTCGGTTCCTTCAGTCCAGCATGGTTATTACAAAAAATGGCTCAGGTATTACCTGGACTTCTGCTCTAAATACCATTGTGCTGATGCCTCCTCGAAAAGTCTGCCACTGTTTCTCAAAAAGTTAAAAGAAAAAAGGCAAACCGATATGCAGATCAAGCAGGCGGCGCATGCCATATCCCTTTATCTCGACCTCATGACGCGGTTCAATACGAGCCGGGTTCCAGCGGAGAGCAAAGCTTTGGCGCCGGTCACTTCGGCAGTCGCGTCTCTCTCTTCTGATAAACCGGCATGGGACAAGGCGATCGCGGATCTTGCTGCTGTCATCAAAACCAGACACTACTCGCCCAAGACGCTCTCGTCATACACGATCTGGGTCAATAAGTTTCGCGGCTTCAAAAAAGGAACACACCCTTCTTCTCTCACTACAACGGATGTCAAGGACTTCCTTACCCATCTCGCTGTCACGTGTAATGTATCCCCCTCATCACAGAACCCACAGCGACGTAAGGACCACGATGATCTATACCCATTGCGTGCCGAGCAGGACGGTAAAAGAGGCAAGAAGTCCCTTAGATTTTTGAGCGGCCCTTGTATTAAACATAGTGGCGCCGGTTAACGGCTACAGAGTCCGCTTGATATTCTTCATTCGAAAGAACAACGAACGTAAAATCATTCTGCTTCCCTTCCAAAATACCTTCACCTGATTTCGACGTATACACCGCAAAATGGCCGCCAGCCCTTGACTTTTATCGCCTTGATAATATTAAATGTAAGGATGCGCAGACCTTTTTTGGCGGCAAACTGGAAGATGAACAAGACCATACCGGAGGCGATGGATTTCGTCCATCACTTTCTCCCCACGGTTTCCGGCGTCACTGACGCCGACATTGCCATAGCCCCGCCCTTCACTTCGCTCTTTGCGATCGCAGAGCGGTTTATCGGGACGAACGTGAAACTTGCGGCTCAGAATGTCTTTTACGAGGAAAAAGGGGCATTCACCGGAGAGATATCACCCCTCATGCTTAAGGACATAGGCTGCGATTACGTGATCATCGGACATTCAGAGAGAAGGCAATATTTTCATGAGACCGATGACATCGTAAACAGGAAGATCAGTGTCTCTCATAAGAACAGACTCGCCGTCATTCTCTGTATCGGCGAATCTCTGGCTGAGCGGGAGTCAGGAAAGACCTTTGACGTTGTCCGGACCCAGTTGACGCGTGGCCTTAAGGAGATCGGCAGACAAGACCTGGTGATCGCCTATGAACCGATCTGGGCGATCGGGACCGGAAAGACGGCAACAGCAGCGCAGGCACAGGAGGCCCATAATGTTATCAGGAATACCTTGCGGGAGATCTATGGCAACACCGCCGATACCATAAGGATTCTCTACGGAGGAAGCGTGACGCCCGAGAACATCGACAGCCTCATGGCCTGTCCTGATGTTGACGGCGCGCTCGTCGGAGGCGCAAGCCTTAAACCTGAGAGCTTCGAAAAGATCGTTACCTTTACGAGGGGGACAAAATGACAACATTTCTTCTCATCATTCATACCACAGCCTGCATCTTTTTGATTTCTGTAGTCCTGCTCCAGAGCAGCAAGGGTGCCGAGATGGGAGCCGCCTTTGGCGGCTCCAGCCAGACGCTCTTCGGAAGCCGGGGAGCGGCGACATTTCTTTCCAAACTTACCACAATTTGTGCTGTCGTCTTTATGATAACTTCACTCCTCCTTGCCGTTCTCTCGGTCAAGAGCGGGTCGGTCATAAAGCACACGGCTCCGCTGGAACAAAAACCCTTCCAAACGGTACCCCAGCAGGGAGCGGTTCCGGCGCCTCAGCCGCAGGCACCGGTGCAGCAGGCGCCTCAACCCCCAAAATAGGTCTAACCGGCAAGAAGTATTGGCTGATACTAAGAAGGGTACCTGTCATCCCCTTATGCATTACGCCTTCCGGAGTACGGTTGTTCTCATCATCCTCTTCCTCTCCTCCTGTTCAAGAGAGCCCGAAATAAAGAGGCCCTTTGACATCACCGTAGGCTTTGGCGCCGACGCCAAACGCCTTCTTCCCCTCCTGGCATCGGACAGCGCATCGGGCGACATCAGCGGCTACATCTTTAACGGACTCACAAAATACGACAAAAATATCAAGGTTACCGGTGACCTCGCGGAATCCTGGGATGTGAGCGCCAACGGACTGGAGATAACCTTCCATCTGAGAAAGGGAGTCAAATGGCATGATGGTGAAGAATTCACTGCTGATGATGTTGTCTTTACCTATAAGACCGTCACCGACCCGAAGGTCCCGACACCCTATGGGAGCAATTACGGCCCTGTCGAAAGGGTTGAGGTTGTTGATAGATATACGGTACGCGTTACTTATAGAGAGCCCTATGCCCCTGCCCTCGAATCATGGGGCATGGGCATCATTCCCAAACATCTCCTGGGAGGGAAGAACATAGCTGAAGAGAGCTACAACAGGAACCCCGTTGGAACAGGGCCTTACAAGTTAAAGGAATGGGTGACGGGCCAGAAGATTGTACTCGAAGCCTTTGATGACTATTTTGAGGGCAGACCTCATATCGACAAGTACATAGCAAGGGTAATCCCTGACACGGCGACCATGTTTCTCGAACTGAAGTTCGGCGGGATAGATTTTATGGGACTGACCCCGCCTCAATATAAGCTTCAGGCCAGTTCAGAGCGCTTCACCAGGTATTTTCAGAAGTTTCGGTATCCCGCCTTCGGCTACACCTATCTCGGTTTCAATCTCCTTGATCAGCGCTTTGCGGACAAGCGTGTGAGGAGGGCGATCACCCATGCCATCAACAAGAGGGACATTATTGACGGTGTCCTCCTCGGATTTGGAACACCCTGCACAGGACCCTTTCCGCCTGAATCCTGGGCATACAATCCCAACGTCAGCGATCCCGCTTACAGCCCCGAGAGGGCAAGAGAGCTTCTTAGGGAGGCCGGCTGGTCGATGGGCAGCGACAGCATTTTTTCCAAGGACGGCAGACCTTTCCGTTTCACGCTCTTAGTGAACCAGGCGAATGACGTGAGATTGAAGGCAGCACAGATCATCAAGGAGAACCTCAGGAGAGTCGGCATTGACATGAACATAAAGGTCCTGGAGTGGCAGGCATTGCTTCATGAATTCATCGACAAGAAGAGGTTCGAGGCGGTCATTCTGGGATGGGCACTCTCGCGAGACCCAGACATCTATGACATCTGGCATTCCTCAAAGACAAAGGAGGGTGATTTCAACTTTATCTCCTATAAGAACGACGAGGTCGACAGGCTCCTCATCGAAGGAAGGAGCACCTTCGATCTTGCAGAGCGAAAGAGGATCTATAACAGAATCCACACTATCCTTGCGGAAGAACAGCCCGTCACCTTCCTCTTTGTTCCCGATGCCTTACCTGTCCTCCACAAACGTTTCAAGGGAGTCGAAAAGGCGCCTCTCGGCATCTGGTATGATTTCATACACTGGTCCGTACCCAAAAACAAGGCAGAGTGGTACTGACCTGATCTGAAGATCCCTTAGGGTACGAATCCCAATCCCATGCAATATTGACACACAGACGTGCCATTACAATCAGGGCAGACTTCCGTCGCAGACTCTGCGAAGCCGTCTCCCAGAACCAGCGTTGCAAACTCTGGTTTCTGACTCCTGGCTCCCGCAGATACATTCATGGTTGTATGACACCGGGAGCATATGCCGTTGCCACAATCTCTCCATATGGGGTGCTCTCCGGAACACTGCGGACACTTCTTCATTGTACCTCCTTGTACATCGCGGCTTGTTGATCTATCCACGACTTTCTGGCCGCGATTTGCTGGGTGTGAGTTTTAATCATAAGCGATCGTGATGGTTTTTTCTATCAGACGGTTGACGATTTTTTTGTAAGACATCGCCGATACGCTGTCAGATTTTGTCTTACAACATTTTTTGAAGTTCTCGGAAAAAGCCGGAGTTGCGTCCATGTTCCTCATAACTGCATAAAGTAAATCCCCCTTCCCCTCTCTTAGCCGAAGGGCGGTTTGGGGAGCGTTGTTTGGTTCAATATCGCCGTACTCGCGAACTCCTTCAAATGACTTCTCCCGATAATATTGCTATACTATTCTTAGGTAGAGAGACGCTTCTCGCATAGATCAGTCGACTAGGAGGGCCAAATGAAAGAAGAATTCTCTTCCCCGCATACAGGGGTTTCAACTCTGGACCGCTTGACCCATGCCTGGCTCGGACGCCTGACCTTGGGCGTTTCACCGGCGGCACTCATGTCGGCCTACTTTGACTGGCTTGTTCACCTTGCCATTTCACCGGGCAAGCAGGCTCAGCTTGCGGAGAAGGCGGTCCGCGAGATCCTGAGGTTCCATCTCTACGTTGCCAGGGCTGCCGTAGACCCTGCAACTGAACCCTGCTTTGAGACCCCTGAGGACCATCGTTTCTCCCATGAGGAATGGCAGCGCTGGCCCTTCAATCTCCTCTCCCAGTCTTTTCTTTTGATTGAGCAGTGGTGGCGTGAGGCAACGACGAGAATCCAGGGCGTTTCCTGCCATCATGAGGATGTCGTCTCCTTTGTTGCACGTCAGCTCCTCGACATCTTTTCTCCCTCGAACTTCATCCTCACAAATCCTGAAATCCTGAAGAGGACCATGGAGCGCGGAGGGAGCAACCTTATCAGAGGCATGCTGAACCTTCTTGAGGACTGGGAAAGGGCGGTATCCGGAAAAAAGCCGGTGGGTACCGAGGGCTTCAAGGTCGGGGCCAACCTTGCCGTCACACCGGGGAAAGTAGTCTATCGTAACCGCCTCATTGAGCTGATTCAGTACACGCCGACAACAGAGACCGTCTACGGAGAACCGGTCCTTATCATTCCTGCCTGGATCATGAAGTACTATGTTCTTGACCTCTCCCCCCATAATTCCCTCGTGAAGTATCTTGTAGACAAGGGACATACCGTGTTTATGATCTCCTGGAAGAACCCCGGTCCCGAAGACCGTGATCTTCGCCTGGAAGATTATCGGACCCTCGGTATTATGGACGCGATGGAAGCAATCTCAGCCATTGTGCCCGGACAGAAGGCTCATGGCGTAGGATATTGTCTCGGCGGCACATTGCTCTACATTGCCGGTGCGGCCATGGCAAGGGACGGCGACGACCGTCTCAAGAGTATCACCATTCTTGCAGGAGAATCAGACTTCACCGAGGCAGGTGAACTCATGACCTTTATCGATGAGAGCCAGGTCAATTATCTCGAAAACCTCATGTGGGACCAGGGGTATCTTGACGCCAGGCAGATGGCCGGCGCCTTTCAGCTTCTCCGCAGCAACGACCTGATCTGGTCGCGCCTCGTGCATGACTATCTCCTCGGTGAACGGGAGCCCATGATCGACCTTATGGCCTGGAATGCTGATACGACACGAATGCCCTATCACATGCACTCAGAGTATCTGAGAAATCTCTTTCTCAACAACGACCTTGCCGAAGGCCGCTTTGAGGTGGGAGGCAGGCCGATTACGATAGGCGATATCCGCGTTCCCATTTTTGCTGTGGGAACAGTAAAGGACCATGTCGCCCCCTGGCGTTCGGTCTATAAAATTCACCTTCTCGCAGATACTCAGGTGACCTTCGTGCTGACAACGGGCGGTCATAATGCGGGCGTCGTGAGCGAGCCGGGCCATCCCCACCGTTCCTATCAGATCGGCACGAAAGAAGAGTCTGGAAAGTATATCGATCCCGATACATGGCAGACTGTCACGCCGAGACATGAGGGGTCCTGGTGGCCTGCGTGGCAGAACTGGCTTGCCATCCGTTCCAGCGGCTCCGTGCCGCCGCCGTCCCTGGGATCGGCACAAAAGGGCTATCCTCCTCTCGATGATGCTCCGGGTGCCTATGTGCTCCAAGAGTAGGAAAGGGATACTGAGAAGCATGCGATCTCTAAAGCGTCCCATCAGGACCCTATCGAAAAGTAATGGGTAATACGATAGTGATTAAGAGACAGAACCGGAGATACCTCGTAAAGCTCCCTGTGGAGATAAGCTCAGGTCATCATTCGCTGAAAGGGACGACAATAAGAATATCGGAAAGGGGATTGTTTGTCAGGTCACAGAAAGGTTTTCGTGTCGGAATACCTGTTGACATAACCCTGCATCTGACGGAAGATAATCTCTGCAGAGCAAAGGGCATCATCAGGTATGTGAGAAGCACCCATCTATCGAAGCAAGGGAATGGCATGGGCATCGAGTTTACGGAAACGAGTTATAAATATCAGGAGTTTATAAAGGCCGTCGAGAAGGAGAAGGGCTGATTCATCAAAGCCTCTCAAGGCATCTATCCCTTCCACCCGTATTTCCCCACGAGGGGCACAAAGACGCAGGGGGTATGATATTCTCTGTATAGTCTTCCCTTCTCCTTTACCGTCTTCTCAAGCTGCTGTGAAAATCTGTCTCCGACGGGCGCCAGGATTATCCCGCCTTCTGCAAGCTGCTCAACGAGGGGTTGGGGGATTTCGGGAGCTGCTGCCGTAATGAGGACCC
>DASRZP010000146.1 GCA_035686305.1 Thermodesulfovibrionales bacterium
AACGCGTTACATCCTCTCCTATCTCATTGCCGACGAGACGAAACATCATAGCCTTATCGGCAAGCTGAATGAACTGAAGAGGGCAGCGGTCTTTGTGACATAGCAGAAGAAGGGGAGAGCAGGGAGTCATGCTGCCCTCCCCTGTCTTGCCTTGTCCTACCCAGGTATGTCCTGGAAATAGCTCCTGGCCGGGAAGTGAGGCGTCTCATGGAAAGATCAGCGAATACAATCAGATAAAAGATATGCAAGAGAGAAAGCGCTTATAAGAATTAACGTTTTTCTCAAAAAACGTGCTTTAGTCTGTCTCCTTTGCCTTTGCCAAACAGATTTCAGGCCCATTCCGGAGAAGTTTCATAGTTGCTAAATATGGCACCACCGTCTATTATGAATCAAGGAGGACAAGAAGAGTTTCTCTTCTCCTGGAAAGGAGTTAACGATAATGTTCAGAGAATTAAGCATAAATGACCGGAAGAATATGAGCATACTGACAAGCCTGTTTCTGGTGGCTGTTGCCGTGTTGGTTGTGGGGTCTTACGCAAAACCGGCATTGAGCGAGGAAATGGCCGGCGCTACAGTTTTGGCAGTCGATGCTCAGTCAGGCTTTCTGACAGTCCGTACCGCTGACAGGGGTGAATTCACTGTCGGTCTCGACAAAGACACGAGTTTCTGGGTATGTGATGGGTACAGGAGCCCCAGCGACATCAGGATCGGGGATAGGGTGGATATTTCCTATTACGATAATGGTACAAGGCTTGTAGCAGGTTCCATCACCGGTCACGATTCGATGCGTGCCTGTTAACTGTCAGTTACAGAGTTCATTAAGTGTAGAAAGCGCCCACTTTCGGGCGCTTTTTTTTGAGAAACATGTATTGTACCTGCTGCAACACTGAGGTCCACTCCCTATTCAACGACCTCCCCACACGTCTCCCGCACCGCCCCGATGTATCCTTTCGATTCTTTGAGTCTGCCTTATACTGATGAGCACCTTGTCACCTCTGATGAAATAGTTCGTTTCTAAAACATCGTCTATACCATAGGTGAGAGGAAAATACAGAGGCCTGACTTCGTACCCCAGAACGCTGCCGTCCGGAGCGATAATACTGCTGAGCTGTGACCGTCTAAATGAGGTGGTGCATTTCAGAAACTTCTCAGCGGATGCAAGGGCATCACTCGCCGGGACGCCTTTCTCGACTCTGTACTGAAAGTCCGGAAGATAGGGCTCGAAGGTGTATCGGGAGTCCTCCTTTTGGAGGAAAGCAATCGTCTCAAGGTCATCAGTGAAGTTGCACCCCACAAATATGACTCTGTAAGTTCCTTTTATTTCCGATTCCATTGCTCCCTGCGTATTCAAATGCATTTCAGGCGCGCAGGAGGCACACAACAGAGCCACCAGTGAAAAAAAGGTGAGCCAGGATATCTTCATGCTCTTCATCATCCACCTCTCCTTTCTTCAAGCTTGTCTCAGAATAACGGGGACCGGCAAAGGGTTCATGTTGCCTCTGTCTTTATTGTAGGCAATAACTCGGGGAAATGTAAGGAGGCACCCCAAAAGCAGCATCCTCATCTCTTGTCCCTTTTCTACGACAGACGATTCCGCAGAGCGGAAGGTTACAGATAAAGGCAGGAGAGTCAAAGAGTCCGGAGCATCACCGACGTCATTACTCCTCTCCCTGCCTTTAAGAAATGACGTCAAAGATATCAGGTCTATCGGTCGCAATGCCATCGACACCCTTGGCCCTGTAATTCTTCATCTCCTCCCTGGTGTTGATGGTCCAGACGATCACCTTGAGATCGTGCTTATGGGCATCCTCGATGTTTCTCGCGTGGGTGAATCGATACAAGGAAATGAGATACTGGGCCTTGAGCCTTCGTGCGGTGTCAATCGGTTTTTTGTGCCGCACATATATGAAGCCTGTTGGTATATTTCGATCGACTTTTCTCACATTCAGGAGTGCCTGTTCGTGAAAAGAGATGACAATCACCCTTTCATTCACGTGCTCCCTTTTTATTGCGGCTATAACCTCTTCTTCATAACCGACTTCCTTGAGTTCCACGAGAATCCTGTCAACCCTTCCGTCTATGAAGTGTAAGGCCTCCCCGAGAGTCGGAATGCTCTTCTCCGTTAATTCTTTTAATTCTTCTGCTGTAGCGTCGTTGACATGGCCATCACTTCCAAAGACCCTTTTCAAATTATCATCGTGAATGACCATTAACGCTCCGTCCTTTGCCTTTCGCACATCCAACTCAATGGCATTCGCACCCATTTCGATCGCCCTTTCATAACTTTCCAGGGTATTCTCAATTTCGTATGCCCTTGCCCCACGATGCCCTATTTTTAAGAACATTGTTATGCTCCTTTGCGGGACTTTCCTCTCGCAGATATCCGGATGAGCGAGGTGACAAGCTCTCTCGTACCACCTATCGAGTGGTGGTGACATGCACTCGTCACGATTATATCACATCGGGAACGCATGCAATTCTGAGCTCAAGGCGCCTTCCTTGACAAGAGGGCATAACCTGGTATCGTTAAGAGGGAGAGCACATATTGAAGAATGCTCAACGAGGAGGTGCTTTATGGTTAAGGTGAAGACGTTCGGAATCGACTTAAGACCCCTCAAGACGATGATGGAGCTGTCCCAGCTCGACAGCGTGGTCAATACGTTTATCGCAGAAAATAATGTCAAGAGGGTAATAACAGTCTCCGACACGGCAACGACTGATGATACGGGCGAGACAATCGGCCTTATCAGAGTACTCTGCTACGAGGTGTGACTCAGAATCAAAGCTGCTGCTTCCATGAACCTTTTGCCTGGGAGGGATCATCAAGAGTAGTCATGGGGAAGGGAACAGGGGACCGACATGATCGATCCCCTGTTAACAGACAGAAGGAATGTCGGATTTAAAACAATCCGCTCACCTTACCAGTGTGGACGTCGACGTCAATTCTTCTGAAAGCAGGGTTGGAACTCGTTCCCGGCATGAGGCTAATCGTCCCTGCACAGGGACAGAGGAACTTGGCGCCAGAGTAAATCAGGACGTCCCTAATCGGCAAGGTCCAGCCCTTGGGCACTCCTTTCATGACCGGGTCGTGAGACAGGCTCAGATGGGTCTTGACCATCATCGTGGCGTAGTCGGCATACCTAGGGTCGTCCTCCAGCATCTTGGCCTTCGCCTCTGCTTCCGGCAGCCAGGATACGCCGTCAGCGCCGTATACTTCCCTGGCAATGATCGCGACGCGGTCACGGAGCTTCATCTCGAGAGGATAGAGGAACTTGAAGTCGTTCTTGTCCTTGCAGGCGTCGATGACTGCATCCGCCAGTTCAAGGGCTCCATCACCGCCTTTAAGCCAGTGCTGCGACTCTGCGCAGCGTGCGCCGGCCGCTTCTGCCGCCTTCTTGACGACGGCCACTTCAGCGTCTGTATCAGTGTAGAAACGGTTGATGCAGACCACCGGATTTATGCCGGACTTCCGGATAACGTTGATCATGTGCACCATGTTTGCGCAGCCCTTTTCAACTAAGGCGATATTCTCCTTCGTGTATTCATCGGGCAGGGCCTTACCGGCAACCACCTTGGGACCGCCACCGTGCATCTTCAGCGCACGGACTGTAGTGGTGAGAACCGAGACATGAGGCTTCAGGCCGCTGAAACGGCATTTGACGTTCCAGAATTTCTCAAAACCGATATCAGCAGCAAAACCCGATTCGGTGACGTGGTAGTCGAACAATTTCAGGCCGACCCGGTCTGCGATGATGGAGGACTGGCCTACTGCAATGTTCGCAAAAGGCCCGGCATGGACAAAACAGGGGTTATATTCAGCGGTGCACATGAGCGTGGGGTTGATGGCATTCCGCATAAAGGCGGCCATCGCGTTACCGACCTCGAGATCACCCGTGGTGACGGGCCTGCCGTTCTTGTCAAAGGCAATGGTGATATGGTTGAGGCGCTGCTTCAGGTCGGCGAGGTCATTGGCCACGGACAGGATGGCCATACACTCAGAGCCCACGGCTATGCCAAACTTTGATTGCATCATAAAGCCGTCCTGCCTGCCTCCCATGCCGATGATAATATTGCGGAGACTCTGGGCGCAGAAGTCCATGACCCATCCCATCTCGACACGGGTGGGATCGATATCGAGGCGCCTCATCTTCGTAAGCCGCTCCAGCTGCTCATCGTTGTAGTTGCGTTCGTGCTGCATCCGTGCGGTGAGCGCGACCATCGCAAGGTTATGGGCGTTCATGATGTCGTTGATGTCGCCTGTCAGTCCCAGCGAAAACTCGGTCATGGGAATCAACAGTGAGTTGCCGCCACCTGCCGCGGTTCCCTTGACGTTCATCGTCGGCCCACCCGAAGGCTGGCGCAGGGCGCCTCCCACGTTCACGCCGCGCTTGCCGAGACCTTCCATGAGACCGCAGGAAGTGGTGCTTTTGCCCTCTCCCAAAGGAGTCGGGGTAATAGCCGTTACTTCAATGTATTTCCCGTCAGGCCTGTCCTTGAGACGGTCGATGACCTTCAGAAAATCGATCTTCGCCAGACGACCCATGGGCAGCATCTCGCCCTTTTTCAGACCCAGCTTCTCGCGCCACTCCTCGGGTGTGGGCATGTTCTTTTCTGCTTCTTCGGAAATCTGCCAGTCAGCCAACTTCGTTGCATTAAATGCCATGTTTGAGACCTCCTTTGATAGAAAGAATTTTGTGTATTGCGTAATCGATTCCTTCCGTAAAGAGCGGAATCACTCAATGACCGAACAGCCGCGTCCGACTTCAAATTAATAGGTCTATAATATATTTTAATAGCTCTCCTTTTTGCAAGACTTTTTCCCGACAAAGAAGATACCCGAATACCGTCCGGAAGTGACGGGTGAAGTCCTCTGAGGCGGTCGCGCCTGCCTGACCGGCAGATTAACGATACCACGGAAAGACTTCCCCGTCAATCTCCCTCCACTTGTCGAGAAAGACCATTCTTTCGCCTCTTTCGCCTGTCAGGAGGAGTAGTAAGGAGGTTTGATATAATAGATACAAGAGCGTTGCGCATGGTGCCGTATTTTGACATCCCGCGAAAAGGTGATAGAATAACATAACGAGTTCTTTCGGGCAGATTCACCAGTCAGAAGGAATCTTCCCTTGCTCTTCTGACGGCTTCTTGCCTGATTGGATGCGCAGACCGGGCCTGTGATGCATAACGAAGATATGAAGAGAGAAGAACTTGTTGATGAGACCATAGAGCTCCGCAACCGCATTGCTCAGCTCGAGCGCGTCATTGACGGCGCAAAGGACCTGATCATCGTTTTTGGCAGAGACTTCAGCGTGAAGCTTATGAACAGGGCTGCAAGAGAGTTTGCAGGCGGAGATCACCCTTTATCCGGCCCCCTCTTCTGCTACCAGGTCTTTTTCCAGGGCAGTGAATCGTGCAGCAGAATTGAAGAAGCCTGTCCCCTTGAGGAGGTCATACGAACAAAGAAGCCCGTGACCGTGACCCACGCATGTGTCAGTCAGGACGGATGCGAAAAGATCTTTGAGGTCCAGGCGTCACCCATCATGGATGAACGCGGCGAAGTGCTGCAGATCATTCAGGTCTGCAGGGACGTCACACAGAAGCTGATGATGGAGGAGACACGAAGAAAGCTCGAGGAGCAGCTCACGCAGGAGCAGAAGGAGCAATCGATTACCGCCTTGGCTGGAGGCATAGCGCATGATTTCAATAATATCCTCATGGGGGTTCTTGGAAATGCAGAGTTGCTCCAGATGAGGCTTGCCCCGTACGAGAGAGAACAGACCCTGATACAGAATATTATTAAGTCCGGTGAACGAATGGCCGACTTGACGAAACAGCTGCTGACCTATGCAAAGAACACATTGTCTCAGCCTGAGGCGGTGTTCCTTCACGACATCGTCGACGAGGCGCTGGCGCTTACTCACAAAGGGGCATCCCTCGAAATGAAGGTTATGGTGGATATGCCTGAAGATCTCTGGCCCGTCTTTGTTGACCCCGGGCAGATGAGTCAGGTCTTCGTCAACCTCTTTACGAATGCCTTTGAGGCGATGGGAATGAGCAGGGGGCTTCTCACCATTCGGGCAGAGAACGCGCCGAACAAGGAAAGGTGGGAATGTCCGACTCACAAGAAACAGTATCCCGGTGGGGATTATGTCTACGTCCGGGTGTCTGATACCGGGCCAGGGATACCGAAAGAGATGCTGAGACAGATCTTTGATCCCTTTGTGACAACAAAGTTTCTCGGAAGGGGGCTTGGACTTGCTGCCGTCTTCGGAATCATCCGGAGTCACGACGGTTGCATCTCTGTAGAGAGCGATCAGGGACAGGGGGCGACCTTCCATATCTATCTCCAGAGGGCCAAGACCGGGATGGCGGTCAGAAGGACGGAGGCAAAAAAGGCGGCGCCAGGCCGGATACTCATCGTTGATGATGAGCCGCAGGTCCTCAGTCTGCTCGAAACGGTATTGACCCATGCGGGGTACGGAGTGCTAGCCGCCACCAACGGTGAAGAGGCACTGAGACTCTTCGGGCAGAGGAAAGATGACATAGAGATGGCAATCCTCGACATCCAGATGCCGGGGATGGGTGGAAAGAGACTTTTCACGGAACTGAGGGCCCTGAAACCCTCTCTGAAAGTCCTTATATCGAGCGGCTATGACGAAAGAACAGCCCTCAATGGGATAGAGCATCACGCCCCTGAGGGATTCATTCAGAAGCCATACCTCAGTGGAGCCCTGGAAGGAAAGGTGCGCGAGATCCTGAGGGGACAGACAGCGTCAAGAGGGTAAAAGGCTCATGGGCCCTGCAGAGAAGATCCTCGTTGTTGAGGATGAACCTGAGATAAGGAACCTCCTTTCGATCTTCTGCTCTTCGAAGGGATACTCTTGTGAAACGGCATCAGACGGTAACGAGGCCCTCGAAAAGGCAGCGAAGACCGCCTTTGACGCAGTTATTACCGACATTTCCATGCCGAACATGGACGGGTTGATCCTCACAAGGGAACTGCTCAGACGCTATCCAGGTATTTCGGTCATGGTAATGACCGGGTTCGCGAGACAGTACACAGAGGAAGATGCCCTGCAGGCAGGCGCTGCGGATTTTATAGAGAAACCTTTCAGTCTCGATGAATTTTCAGCCCGCTTTCAGAGGATGATGCGCGACCGCAGACCCTTTTCTGAGAGCGAACAGATCGAGGTTCTCAGGAACGAGGTCAGCCATCTTAAGAACATGGCCTTTCATGACACCCTTACGGGCCTCCCGAACCGAACATTGTTTCTTGATCTCCTGGCACAGTTTCTTGAGACGGCGAAACGATACTGCCACATGCTCGGCCTCCTCTTTCTGGATCTTGATCGCTTTAAGGACGTGAATGACCTCCACGGCCATTCTGCTGGAGACATTCTCCTGACTGAGGTTTCACGAAGACTGAAGGCGTCTGTGCGCAGGTCCGACATCGTGGCGCGCTTCGGAGGCGACGAATTCACCGTTACTCTTGTTTATATTGATGAACCCCGTGAGGCAGCCTTCATCGCCCGGAGGATCATCGAGTCCCTTACGGCTCCCTTTGATCTTGCCGGCAGTCAATGCTCGATCGGCGTCAGTATCGGCATAAGCATCTATCCCTCTGACGGTGACGACGCAGATACGTTGATGAAGAAGGCCGACGCCGCAATGTACCGGGTCAAGAAGCAGGGCAGGAGCGATTATCAGTTTTATGGAAGTGGGGAGAATGATCTCCTCAAGGTGCCGAGAGAAACCTCATGATCGCCTGGAGGAATTCGGCATGAAAGACAACCTCCTCCATCCCGGACTGCCGCTCATTCAGGAAGCTGACCTGAACGGGAAGGTTGTCCTTGTACGCTTTGACCATAACGTGGTCAAGAACGGTGAGATACGGGACCCCTACCGGATCGACCGAACGATAGGGACGCTTTTTAATATCGTGGAGAGGGGTGCCAGGCCGATACTCATGACCCATATCGGAAGGCCGAGAGAGAAGAAGACAGGAAGGATCGTCTGCAGGAATGATGAATCCGTTCAGCCCATCATCGAATATCTCGAGCAGAAACTCCACGCGCGATTTCATATCCCCGCATTTCCGATAGATCCTGAACGAGGTATCACAGGGATTGATACCTCGATTAACCTTGCCATACGGGAATTGAAGGAGAGGAAATTCGGGGGCATTTACCTTCCGAACACGAGGTGGTTCTTCGGAGAGGAGAGCGGAGGGGACATGAGCAGGAGCCTTGCACTGCAACTCGCCGGACTTGCCGACATCTATATCAATGACGCCTTTGGTTCATGGCAGCCTCACGCATCCACCTTTGACATTACCGATTACCTCCCTTCCTATGCCGGATTTCTGATGCAGCAGGAGATCTTGAACCTGAGCAGGGTCCTTAACCCTGAGAGGCCTTTTGTGGCCGTCGTTGCCGGGTCGAAATACGATACCAAGATAAAACCCCTCTCGGCGATCTATGAAAAGGTTGATCGCCTTATCCTCGGCGGAGTTATTTACAATACCCTCCTCTGCGCAAAGTATGACGTCAGGATCAAAGGGGTTTCCGATGATGACATTTCGCTCGCACGAGATCTCGTCGAAAAAGACAAGATCCATAAGAAGATCGTGGAACTTCCTGTCATCGTCGAGTCTGATGTCATGGAGGGACGGATTGAGGGCAGGTACAGGACGATCTCGATAAAGGACTTCAGACCGGGCAATTCATACGGCTATGTTCTCGATATCGATCCCCGGTCCTTTGAAGATCATCTCGTTGCCGAGGCGATCGGGACTGCAAAGACCATATTCGTCAACGCAGTCATGGGCTATACTCCCCACTTCACTGCGGGCTCTCAGGCCCTTGACCAGACGATCGACCATAACAGGCATGCCATGAAGATGTACGGCGGGGGCGACACGCTCCAGGAATTCAAGGATCTCTGTCCCGGCCTCTATCTTTCGGTGATGGACAACGCAAAGTACTACTTCTTCACCGGCGGAGGTACGGTGCTGACGGCAATCGAGCAGGGAAGTCCCTACGGACTGAAACCTGTCCAGGCGCTTATCGAATCAAAGGGAAAGACTTCCTAGAACAACACCATGACAAAGAAACTCTTCTGGGGAGTGGGAATTTTTTTCTCCGTACTCCTCGTTATTGTCCTTGGTCTCAGTCTCTTTGTAAAGAGCTATCTCAAGAGTGAGAGACTCAAAGCGATAATTATCCCGAAGGCCGAAGCGTTGACCGGAAGAAAGGTGAGCATCGACCAGATTCATGTCTCCCTGTTGAAGGGGATAATCGTCAGGGGGATCAGTCTCAAGGAATCCGACGGAAAGAGTGATTTTATTACGACGAAGGAGTTCATCCTTGATTACAGCCTTGTGCCTCTGCTGAGAAGGGAGCTTATGATCAAGAAGATAGAGATCATCGCTCCCAGGATCAGCGTCAGGAGGGGAAGCAGCGGAGCCTATAACTTCAGCGATATGAACCGAAAGGACCGTGAGACGAAAAAGTCCGTCGGCCAGGAGGCGGAAAGGGAGAAGGGGTTTCCCCTCACAGTCGTAACAGACAGGATATCCATACGGGATGCAACAGTGGAGTTCAAGGACGACATGGAGCAACTCCCCGATATGAATGCAAGGGCAGATATGGAGATAATCCTCTCGATGGGGAGAGATTTCAAGGACCTGAAGGCATCAGGAACCCTTGACCTCAAGGAATTGAAGGCTCTCATCGGGGGTTTGCAGACGACCACATCGGGAAAGGTGGAGGTGAAGAGCGAATCGATCCACGTGAACCTGAGTACTGCCCTTGGCAAAGACACGGTCAAACTGACGGGCACGGTACAGGATTATCTGGAGTCTCCTGACATCACCATGAACATCTCGGCCAGTGAGCTTAATATCGAAAAGCTCATGGCCGCCTTCGGTGGAAAGAAGGGTTCTCAAGAGGGTCCGAAGGAACAAGGTCCTGCCTCGAAGAAAACGGAAGCGGGAGAAAAGGGAAAGGCCGCAAAACCGGCAACACTCAAGGCCTCAGGAGAGATCAAGGTCGGAGCAGCCAGGTACAAGGCTTACACCTTCAAAGACTTCGCGATGCATTACCGGTACGCGGAGGATCTCATGACCATAGAGCCGCTCTCTATGAACCTCTCCGGAGGAGACCAGGTCAAGACAGAAGGCACGCTGAAGGGCGCCATGCAATTCAACGCAGCGACGGATGTGAAGAGGACGTTGACAGGCAGGGGATCCCTTGATCTGAGGAGGTGCGAGATAAGGGAATCGAAAATAGCCGATGCAATGGCGCTCTTCACAGGCCTCGACGATCTCAGAAGACCGCGGTTCGACAGCGTCAGGATAGATTTTTCCATAAGAGACGAAAGAATCGTTTTCCATGGTGATATGACTTCAAATCTCGTCAGAATGAACCCAGCAGGCACGGTCTTGTTTGACGAACAACTTGATATGCTGACCGACGTGAAGATTTCCCCTGAACTTGCTTCAAAACTTCCGACGGCAAAGATAACGGGATATCTCAAGGACGAGAAGGGATGGGACGTCATACCCCTCAAGATAAAGGGGACCGTGGAGAAGCCATCGGTTTCTCTGAACCAGGCGGCCTTTGGTAAACAGATTGAACGGGGGATCCAAAAGGAGATCGAAAGGAGGCTCTTTCACGGCACACCCGGGAGCAAAGGGGAGCAGCCATCGAAGGATAAAGGCACACAGGATCTTCTGAAAGGCATTTTTGGAAGGTGACGTGCCCTGTCCTCCATATCAAATCAATGAAAAGCGGCTCGTAGACACCTTTGTCGAACTCATAACGATAAACTCTCCATCCTTTGAAGAAAGAGATATGGGCAGCGCCCTCACAAAGATGCTTGAGGCCGCAGGATGTACAGTCGAGTTTCAGGAATACGGCAGGTCTTTCAATCTTCTGGCCTCCAAGAAGGGGAGCCTCCCCCATCGTGCCCCTCTTCTCCTGAGCGCACATATGGACACGATCGAGCCCACGGAGGGAATCGTCTTCAGCATTGGAGGAGACCTCATCAGGACAACGGGCAATACGGTCCTGGGAGCAGATGACAAGAGCGCACTTGCACAGATCATAGAGGCCCTTACAGTCCTCCAGGAAAGGACAATCCCTCACGGCGATCTTGAGATCGTCTTCACCTCTGCCGAAGAAAAAGGACTCCGCGGTGCGAAGAATCTCGTCTTCAGGAACATCAGGAGCAGACATGCCCTCGTCCTCGATTCAGGCGGTGCTGTAGGGAGGATCGTCGTCGCCGCTCCGACCCATCTCACCTATGAAATGAAGATAACCGGCAAGTCCGCCCATGCAGGGATTGAGCCTGAGAAGGGGATCAGCGCCATCAAGGTGGCATCCAGGATTATTGCGGTAGTGCCTGACGGAAGGATCGACGATGAGACTACGGCCAACATCGGCATGATCAGGGGAGGAACTGCTACGAATGTTGTCCCACGGGAGACCGTCATTCAAGGAGAGATAAGGAGCCACAGGAGCGACGTCCTTGAAAAAACCAGGGACACCATCTTTCATACTGCCCGCCGGCTTGCCGATGAACATCACGCGGCCATCATCATCTCTGAAGAGGAGGAATATAAGGCCTTCAAGATCGATGCTGCCGAACCCTTCCTGCCGTTTCTTGAGGGCGTTTTTCGGAAATGCGG
>DASRZP010000147.1 GCA_035686305.1 Thermodesulfovibrionales bacterium
CACATCGCCCTTCACCGGCAGCCCGGCTGCATGAGCATCCCGTATTGCATTGAGCGTGACTGCCGAGTAACCGCCGATCCGCGTCGTCAGTCGCCTCGTGCCGTTCTCCACAGAGACGAAGAAGGCATCAATGTCATCACCTTCCTGCACGCGGCATGTGCCGTCTTCGTTCATGAATTCACTGAGGTCTATCACCCCTTCACTCTTACCGCCGAGGTCTATATAGACGAGATCTCTCGAGATGCTCACCACCCTTGATCTGACCTTCTGGCCCGGCTCAAGCCACTCAGAAGGGCCTGCGCTCTGCTCGAGGAGGAAAGCGAAGCTTTCTTCGTGGTCACCGGCTCCGGTGGTATTCAGGATATGGCCTTCAATCTTTTCATTAGACATGAAGAGTACCTCTCAACGAATGTAGATTTGCCTCTCGACCGCGCCCTGCGCTCATTGCTCTGACAGACGGAGTGGTCACGAAACATGGCCCTTGAGTTTACTTGATTTTGAATCCTTGAGTCAATGTTGCAAGCACTTCGGCATCTCTGCTGCTGTCAACGCCGGGCGTCGAAGTTCTCCATCTTTGCCGCCAGCACCTTCCATTCGTACTCCTGGAGGTTCCTCACCAGCCTGTTCAGAATGCCCTGCCTGAGTGCAAGAGTCTTATCTTCCGGCGATGTGATGCCGTGGTAGGGCATGAGGGCAAGGAAAGCCTGGTCTTTAAAATCAGGGATGGGCATCAAAACATCCTGCCTTCTCGTGAAGAAGGGGTCTTCGCCCTCTTCACAGACCCTGCCGAAGACGATGAACTGCCGGCAGGCCATGGGCCGCATCGGATAGACGGAACAGTTCTTCCTGATGAGGAAGGGACAGGGTGGTTTGCCAGCGTGGGCCAGGAGCTGTTCTTTCAGAATCCGCCGGTCATCGCCTGCCATCTTCTCGATGCAGTACCACGAAAGACCGGCGAGTTCAAGGGGATAAAGCGGGATGTCGGTATGCATCCTGCAGCAGGCGTCGCATGATGCCTTGCACGCTACGGGGCGGTTTGCGCGCCTCCTCTCGCGATTGAGAGCTACTGCGACGCCGGTGTCGATAGCCTCATATGCGTCGAGGAGGTGCGGAAGCCAGGAGAAACGGACTTCGTCTTCCGGAAACGTGATCCGCAGGGTCGTCTGTCTCGTTTTGGGTGTGCTCCGTTTTTTCATATGGTATTAGACTAACCGATCCTCATGAGAATGTCGAGAATATTGATCCCTTCACTCTCGTGATGGCATTCGCGATGCAAGATTGCTGTGGGCTTCGCAGAGAGGTCTCTCCAGAATCGGCCATCCACTTCTCCAGCAGCAGTTCGTCGCATGAGGTCTCTGCCGTTGACTTGTAATCTCTTACGCCTTTGATATACTCCTTTTATGAGAAGATGTCTGTAGGGCTCCCGATGACGGGCAAGTGAAAATCCCGGACCGAGGTAGGCGTTGTGCCGGAATCCTTAGGAGGAAGACATGCCATGAAAGAATCACTGAGCAGGAGAGATTTTTTTCGACGGGCATGGGTAGGGGCCATAGGGCTAGGGTTCGGAGTTTCCCTCTTTGACGGGATATATGAGTATGCCGGCGCAGTCACAGAAGAGGAAAAACATGCCCTTCTCATGAAAGGCACCGTAAATTTCATGGGGTTCGTGGCAAAGGAGATCACGCCGAACGGTGAGTTTTACATCACGACCTATTCCGATACGGTGCCGAGTATCGACGGCGAGAAGTTCAGTTTGAGAGTCGAGGGACTCGTCGACAAGCCTTGTACGCTTACCCTGAAAGAACTTGAAGGAATGAAAGACAAGACCGAGTTTGTTACACTTGAATGTATAGGCAATCCCATCGGAGGAGATTCGATCAGCAATGCACTTTGGGAAGGTGTGACCCTGAGAAGAGTCATAGAGAAGGCGGTGGCGCGAACGGGGATCGTGAAGACGGCATTCTTCGCCGAGGACGGTTACAGCGACAGTATACCCTATTCTCTATCCCTTTCGGAAGACGTGTTTCTTGCATACAGGATGAACGGCGAGCCCTTGCCCAGGAAGCACGGCTATCCTCTCAGGGCGATCGTCCCGGGCATTTACGGAATGAAACACGTCAAATGGCTATCGAAGATAGAGCTTGTCAATTACGACTTTAAGGGCTACTGGGAAAAGAAGGGATGGTCCGATGAGGCGGTTATTCCCGATAAGTCGCAAATCCTGATGCCTATGGAGGGAAAGACGATACCGCTCGGAAATTACGTTATCGGCGGTGTCGCCTTTGCCGGAAGATACGGAATCAGCAGGGTGCAAGTCTCCCTCGATAAGAGAAAGACATGGCATGACGCAGCACTGAAGCCGCCTCTTTCAAAGTGGTCCTGGACGCTCTGGAGTTTCGACTGGAAGCCCTCAAAGGCGGGGGAATATACGATAACCGTTCGTGGAATTGACAGTGCGGGTAAAGTCCAGGAGTCTCCTTCTCTCTTAGGGAAGTTGTTGCGGTCGTTTCCTGACGGTGCGAAGGGTCTTCATTCCGTCAATGTCAGGGTAAGGCAGCAGGGGTGATGCTAACGGCTGCGGGCAGCAGTAGCTGTGGTGAAGGAAGGCGTCTTTAGGTGCTATCCCTAAAGGAAGGAGATGAGAGGTCATGCCGAGGGACATACCCATAGGCAATGGTTCCCTGCTGATACTCTATGACAGGACAGGGCTCATCCGCGACCTCTGCTTCCCAAGTGTGGGCAGCGAAAACCATGCCCAAGGCCATGTCTTCAGAGTCGGCGCCTGGGTGAACGGCGCATTCAGCTGGCTCGATGATGCAGGGTGGGAACGCTCACTGGACTATGAAGATGACACCCTTGTGGCGCGGATCGAGCTTGTCAACAGAACCCTCGGGGTAGAAATTCTCATGAGGGATGTCGTCGACTTCCACGAAAACCTTTACGTGAGGGAGCTCACGGCGAGGAATCTCTCGACTCAGTTCATTGACCTCAGGCTCTTCTTCCATCATGATTTCCATATATACGGGACTGAGATCGGTGATACCGTCTGTTACAAGCCCGAGGAGAAGGCCCTCCTGCACTATAAGGGAAGAAGGTATTTCCTCGTCAACGTCTTGACCGAAGACGGCATCGGCATTTCTCAGTTTGCCGCCGGATTAAAGGAAACAAAGGGACTCCAGGGAACATGGGTCGATGCCGAGGACGGTGTGCTGTCAGGTAATCCCGTTGCGCAGGGCTCTGTGGATTCGATATGCGCCGTGCACACGACGATCCATCCCGGAAAGAAGTCAACGGCATATTACTGGATGGCCGCGTGTGTCGATTGGAGGGGTGTGAAACGGTTGAACGATCTCGTCGTTCAGAGGACGCCGGGATACTTCATTAAAAGGACCGCCGATTACTGGAGGTTATGGCTCAACAGGGAGGGTATGCAATTCGGTGATCTTCCCGGGGCCATCAAAGGGCTTTATACTCGAAGTCTCCTCATTCTGAGGACGCATATAAGTAGTAATGGCGCGATCATAGCATCCGACGACTCGGACATCCTCCATTTTTCGAGGGACACCTATGCATACGTATGGCCGAGGGACGGGGCCCTTGTGGCGCACGCTCTCGACCTTGCCGGTTTTCCCGGACCCGCGAGGAGCTTCTTCGAATTCTGCGGCAACATAGTTGAGAGAAAAGGTTTTTTCATGCACAAATACACTCCCGATGGTTCTCTCGCCAGCTCATGGCACCCCTGGGTTTTCGAAGGAAGACCTCACCTTCCGATTCAGGAGGACGAGACGGGTCTTGTCCTGTGGGCTCTCTGGGAACATTTCAGCATGTACCGGGATGTTGAGTTCGTTAAGCCGCTCTACAGAAGGCTCATTAAGGCTGCGGCGGACTTTATGTGCGAGTTCGTGGACCAGAGGACAGGACTCCCCCTTCCGTCTTACGACCTCTGGGAGGAGCAACTCGGGGTCCATACCTTTACCGTCTGCGCTGTCATCGCCGGCCTGAACGGGGCAAGCCGTTTCACGGCCGCCTTCGGAGAGATGGACCTGTCCGAAAAATACCATAAGGCATCCAACAGGATGAGTGACGCACTGGCAGAATATCTCTACGACGGCGACACAGGGAGATTTCTCGTCTCCGTCTCGGAACGCCTTGGGATACTCAAGAAGGATTTCAGACTGGATTCGAGCCTTGCCGGACTCATTGCCTTCGATGTCTTTTCTGCCGGAGATGAAAGGGTCGTCAGGACTATGAACGCTCTGAAGGATCGTCTCTGGTGCAAGACCGGGATAGGCGGCATGTCGAGATACGAAAACGACCGATACCAGAGCGTGGTTGAGCCGAACAAGGAGATCAACGGGAACCCCTGGGTCATTTGTACCCTGTGGTATGCTCAATACCAGATAGCTCGGGCAAAGCACAAGGAGGAGTTGCAAGAATCACTTGCGACCATGAACTGGGTCGCTGAAAGGGCTCTTCCGTCAGGGGTCTTCGCGGAACAGGTAAACCCCTTTACCGGTGAACCTGTTTCTGTTTCTCCCCTCACGTGGAGTCATGCTGCCTTTATTATCGTTGTTCAACAATATCTGAAAAGGGCCCAGGAGATGGAGAAATGTCCTTCCTGCGGGCAATCGTTTTTTTTCACGACATGACAGGTTCATGCCTGTGAATGAACATCGAACTCTGGCGGAGCTTCATTGAGGGCAGGATGGCGAGGAGAAAAATCTCAACAAGGATAGCAGTCGTAACGGTCATCGTCGGAGTCGTCGTGATCTTCAAGGTTCTCGGTCTGGGGCAGTACTTTACCCTTTCTTACCTCAAGACATCTCAGGAGAAGTTCACCGCCCTTTATTCAGATCACCGCCTCATGGTTATTGCCGCCTACATGGCGGTCTACATCCTCGTAACGTCGTTGTCTCTGCCCGGCGCCGCGATAATGACCCTTGCAGGCGGCGCACTCTTCGGACTATGGATAGGAACGGTCGTTGTTTCCTTTGCGAGTTCCGCAGGCGCTACCCTGGCATGTTTTATCTCAAGATTTATCCTGCGTGATTGGGTGCAGCGGAAGTTCGGTGACAGACTGAAAACGGTTAATGAAGGGATTGCAAGAGAGGGACCATTTTATCTCTTCACGCTGCGCCTGATCCCCGTCTTCCCCTTTTGGCTTATAAACCTTGTTATGGGGCTCACAAAGATGCCCCTCAGGACCTTCTATGGGGTCTCACAGGTCGGAATGTTGCCGGTGACCATAGTCTATGTCAATGCAGGCAAGGAGCTGGCAAAGATCAGTTCCCTTGCGGGGATTCTTTCGCCGGGGCTCATTCTCTCCTTCGTACTTCTCGGTCTCTTCCCCATTGCGACAAAGAAGTTCCTCTCTCTCTATAAATCTAGAAAGACAGGCTCCATTAGAGATTAAGTCTCATCATCAAGGAGGGTACCATGGCGAAATTCGACTTTGACATAGGGATACTCGGGGGAGGCTCCGGAGGGCTTACGGTTGCTGCCGGAGCAGCCCAACTCGGGGCAAAGACGCTCCTTGTCGATAAGGAGGGCAGACTGGG
Organism: Thermodesulfovibrionales bacterium; assembly: GCA_035686305.1. Lineage (NCBI taxonomy): Bacteria > Pseudomonadati > Nitrospirota > Thermodesulfovibrionia > Thermodesulfovibrionales > Thermodesulfovibrionales bacterium. The sequence goes on from DASRZP010000147.1 coordinate 5,559, forward strand.
CGGCGATTGTCTCCATTACGGATGCGTACCGAGCAAGACACTTATTATGACCGCTCGCGTCAGGCATCTCATGCAAAGGGCGGGGCGATACGGCCTGCCGGGACTTGATCTCCCGCCGGTGAACTTCGGGGAGGTGGCGAAAAGAATTCAGCATGTCATAGGAATTATTCAAAAGCATGATTCCGAAGAGCGGTTTTGCAGGCTGGGAGCCAAGGTGGAGTTCGGAGAATCGACCTTCATTGATGAACATTCTATTCGCCTGAACGGGACGACGTATTCGGCAAAGAACTGGGTCATTGCGACGGGCTCTTCACCCTCTACCCCTGCCATACAAGGGCTCGATAAGACCCCTTTTATTACGAACAGGCATATCTTCTCCCTGGAGAGGCTCCCGAAATCGATGATAATTTTCGGCGGCGGACCTGTCGGCACTGAGATGGCGCAGGCCTTTGTCCGCCTGGGATCAAAGGTAACGTTGATCCAGCGCGCCGATCAGATACTCCCGAAGGAAGATAAGGATATGGCGGATCTGGTGATGAATGTCTTGAGGAATGAGGGTGTCACCTTTTATCTCAAGACCTCGGTCGAGAGCGTGCGGGATTTGGGCAGCGAGCGGGAGGTTCTTATTAAGACATCTGAAGGCAGTACGGTCACACTCAGGTCCGAAAGGATCCTCCTGGCGACAGGAAGAGACCCCAATGTGGAAGGTTTGGGGCTGAAAGAAATAGGCGTTTACTTCGATATGAAGGGCATTGAGGTCGATGATCGGATGAGGACCACCCATAAACACATTTACGCGATCGGCGATGTGAACGGCAGATATCTCTTCACCCACGCAGCCGGATACGAAGGGGGAATAGTCGTAGGCAACGCCGTCTTCCATCTGCCGAGAAAGGCGGATTTCACGTATCTCCCATGGTGCACCTATACCGACCCCGAACTGGCAAACATCGGCATGAACGAGACCATAGCCAAAGTTGCGGGGATAGAATATTCCGTGTGGACGGAGGAGTTCAGGTCAAATGACCGGAGCCTTGCCGAGGGCGAAGAGGCGGGCAAGATCAAGATGCTCCTCAACGCAAAGGAAGAGCCCATAGGAGTTCAGATTTTCGGTCCCCATGCGGGTGAACTGGTAAACGAATGGGTAGCGGTCATGAACGGAAAGGTCAGGTTTTCGTCTCTTGTCTCGGCTATTCACCCCTATCCGACCCTCGGCGAGATCAATAAGAAAGTGGCGGCCAATTTCCTTTCGACAAAAATATTCTCCGATAAAGTAAAGAAGGGGCTCAGGTTCTTCTTTAATCTGAAAGGGAGAGCATGCGGACCGTAGCATGAGGAGCCTTCATGGATGGCAGCAATGAAGAGAAAGGCGGAAGCACGCGAGAATATCCGATACAAGCTTGAGCGCCTGGGAGAAGTATGCGAGGGCGCGAAGGATGTTCGGGTCATAATATATGCGAATCCGGACCCGGACGCGCTCGCAAGCGCCCTTGCCCTTAAGCACATGCTCGAGACAAAGGAACGTGCTGTGACCATAGGTTACACGGGCGCAATCGGAAGGCCTGAAAACGCTTCCATGATACGACGTCTCGAGATACCGGCATTCCCGGTCAGCGAGGAGGAAGCAACCCGGGCTGATATTATAGCGATTGTAGACTGCCAGCCCCAGTTCTTCAAAGACTTCTCCCTGCCTCGTTGCGATATCGTGATCGACCATCATCCCCTGCTCGATGCCCGAATCCTTGCAGAGTTTGTGGACATACGGCCAAACTACCTTTCCACTTCGTCCATCATGACGGAGTATCTGAGGGCCTCCGGTGTGCGCCTCACCAGGAACCTCGCGAGCGCTCTCTTCTACGGCATTAAGACTGACGCGCGCCATTTCATGGGGGACATGAGCCAGGGGGATATGGAAGCCGTGCGATGGCTGAGAAAGAAGGCGGACAGAGACATTGTCAAACAGATAGAGTTCTCGCAGTTCTCGTGGGAGGGCCTCGACTACTTCAGTATCGCGCTTGTCAGGAGACGTTTTTCACACGGGGTCATGTTCTCACACCTTGGGCCGGTCCCGTTCTTCGACGTTTGCGTACAGGTGGCGGATTTCCTGATCAGGGTGGAGAACGTATCCTGGGCGTTAGTTACCGGAGTGGTGGGCGACTCGCTCCTGGTAGTCTTCCGAAACGACGGCATCAAGAAGGACGCGGGATACGTCGCGCGTTCGACATTCGGCGGCATAGGAAGCGCAGGAGGGCACGAGTCAATGGGGCGTGCTCAGGTCAAAGAGGATGCCCTGCCGGAGGGACTCCTCCTGACCGATAACAGGGGAATCGAGAGGTTCGTGCTGGGTTCACTCGCAGAGGTTGACAGAGTCTTTCTCCCGCTCCTGAGATCCCTCCGGTGATAGTCCCCTTTCTTTTTCCTGTGGGTCTTTGAGCGTCTTAACGAAAAGTCAGTATTAAACCGATTTCCAGACGGTTCACCCTAACGTCCCATGATACGAGGGGTCGGAATTGGGCTTAGGGCCGATTCCGGTGATGGAGCGAACGCTATCCTGGTGTCCAGAAGGGTCCCTCCTTGCCCAGCTTCTTTAACGTTAAGATCATTTCGGATGCATATTCGCTCACTCGGGAGAGATAGTCCGGCTGTAGACGATTCCTGAAGAGGGGTCCGCTGAAGGCCGTCGCCCAGTTGGATAAGGGCATGATGGACTCAGCCGAAACGGGATCATAAAGCGACCATTGCTTCACGTGTTCTTCCGACCGGAAGAGATTCATGCGGCTTCAAGCTGAACCCCAGGTCACTTCGCCTGTTAAAGCCTTCGCGAACGGAATATTCATGTGTCCCACGGTCGTTGGTGGATCGACTTCGAGGATCTCCTCGTCACGCATGCGGATGCGGATGGGTTGTCCACAATCAAGGCACCTGGTATCGATACGGACCTCCGTACCGGGGAAAAGCCAGCGCACGGCCAGCGCTTCGAGTCCTCACTGGCCGTACCACCTTTGTTCCCCCTTGATCGTCACAAGATGATGGGTCGGTACATTGGAAAAAGGCGCCCAGGACTCGACGTAGTCTGTATCTTTGACAAACCAGCAGCCTATGGAGGACTCTGCCGCCTTATGCTGTACCTGCCTGGCCTCTTCTGGTCGCACCCCAAGAGTTCCTGCAAGGTCGGTATAGTGCGGCGCCCTCCCAGTCTTCATAAAATGCTCAACGACCGCAGTGTAAGCTCGTTGCACCAATGCGTCATCCATATCATTTCCTCCCTTCTATGCCTTAGACTGTTCTTTAAGATACGTATATCACAACATCATAAGCTTGTCAAACGACGACAGCAAAGATAGATAGGGACCGTCTAACGATAGTCCGAAGTCATGATGTGCTCATTTCGCGACACTGATGCCCGTTTCAGCTATGCTCACAGACGTTGCAGCATACTACGTTGGGGAAGAAAGGTCTTGCTTTTTAACATAGAAGAAGTTAACACCTCTGAGAATATCGAGGATTCTGCAAGAATACAACAGCTAATTGTTAGAGAGGCGACCTTTATATACTGCAAAGACTTCCCCTAATCTGGGAAGTGTCCCTTGGATTCCTTTACGAATATCTGTTTCTGCGCTTTGTCCTTTTCGGGAAGCTCGTTGCGGATATCCGGGGGAAGCGCCCTCGGGTCTACGCCGTGTCCTGTCAAAGCGCCATAGACCTTGATATGAAAAACGAAGTTCTCCGGGGTCCTTTATGCCCACAGGTACGCATTGCTTTTCGTCGGGATCGCGTAATAGGTGGAATCGATCTCGACCGTATCGAATCTGCTGGCATAGAACTGTAGCCGGGACTCTGCGGTCCTGACGTTCCGAGGATAGAACTCTCCGCTTTGGATAAGAGTTTTCTCGGTCCATGAGTTATGTAATCTTATTTAGTGTTGCACTTTGGTAGAAAGCTACAATTATAATATTCAGATCAATATACAATTTTTTACTGTTGCTTATTGGCGGTGTATATTTTCAACAAAATGACCACCTCAACGCATTTTTGTCAATTTTTGGACGGGCTGGTTCGGACAGTCATTCCGATTTAGTTTCGGACACCCCTGGCGACCGTTCGTAAGATCGTTCTGGTGTTTTTGGTTCGGGGCATAACCTGTCTGGTAAGAAGGACTGCACTGACGACTCCGCAGTTTCAAACGCTTGAAACTCCGGCCATAGTACGAATGGGAATAAACGCCGTTGCACGAGACTGACGGAGTCGTCTTCACCTGATTACCCGCAGTTATCGGCCGATGCAACTCGGCAAAACTTCGCCCCGAAACATTCTGGCTTCGTGAAACGGGATCTCTCTCGATACTGATCCTGCCCAGACATATGGAGGAATAACAGTTGGTGACAGTTTCCTATGGGAATGAACAAAAACGGCATTTTAGGTAGTGGGTCATTTTGACCCACTACCGGGAAAGGCCTTCTTTTTTACCGGGACTTGAAACTACATTTTTTTTTGATAGAGTGTAGTTAGAGATTCTTGGAAAATATCTCAACACGAAATGTCGCCCCAGCCGCAAACGTCAACAGTGACGATAGGGGGCAAAGTAGAAATGCTTCAGCATCCGGGACAAAAAAGGAGGTAATCCCATGACGACAATCACAACCAAAGACGGAACACATATCTTCTACAAGGACTGGGGCTCCGGTCAGCCGATCGTCTTTCATCACGGCTGACCCCTGAGCAGTGACGACTGGGATGCGCAGATGCTCTTCTTCGTCGAGAAGGGCTACCGCGTCATCGCCCATGACCGGCGCGGCCATGGCCGGTCGAGCCAGGTCGGCAGCGGCCACGACATGGAACACTACGCCGCCGACGCTGCCGCTGTCGTCGAACATCTCGACCTGCGCGGAGAATAGAAATGTCGAAAGAAATTAGTAACGAGCAGCACGGAGATCCCGTGGTTTTCGACACACTTAACGTGCGCAGGGAAGGGGCCGTTCTGTTTGCGGAGATTTCCGCCCCGCCCATGAACCTTCTCGGGCCAGAACTCGTCCGTGATCTGGTCGCCCTCATTCAGCGAGCCGAAGCCGGCGACGCCTTCAAGGTGCTTGTGTTTAAGAGCGCCGACCCCGACTATTTCATTTCCCACGTCGACGTG